>CAZTAB010000282.1:0-7540 GCA_964611475.1 uncultured Verrucomicrobiota bacterium
AAGAAGGAGAATTCGAGGAAAACAAACAGCCCAAGATCGCGAAGAAGCGGGCGCAGAAGGGGAAGGGGGGGGATCAGTTGCGATTGTTTTGATCCCTTGGTTTCGCCTTGTCGAAGAGGTGGAAAAGCAAGGCAGGAAGAAGCTGTCTGGTTTTTTGTTTCCGGTGCTTTTTTTCAATGCTTCGGCTTGAGGTTTTTGTTTTCTGGTAAGCGTTCTCATCCGCTTCTCATTCTTTTGTGCCACGAGATGCAGGAGGGTGGGGGCATGGTTCTCCAGGGTGGGAAGATTCTTCGTCGACGAGCGAAAGGGTTTTTCCTTTTTCGACTGCATTTTTGCGGCCTGATTCGCGCTTTCGCGAGTCATTCGTGCCCGGATCCGTTCATGGAAGATGCCCCAGGTCATCTTCCAGGCGTCTTCCCGGCTGCGAACCGGTTCTTTCGTTCCCCTTTGCGGTCGACGCTGTGAGCGAGGCCTCTCCGAGGTCGATGAGTGCATTCCGAGGACGGATGCCCCAACTTTTCCCCGTGGTGCCTCAGCAGTGGATACACTCGCCTTTTGCTTTTCCTGGAGGAGCCGGTGAACTGATGGAAAACCTTCCCTGTGGCCCAAGTTCACAGTATAACAAAATCTGGAAGGGCAACCGTTAATTCAACATGGAGGATGCGTATGGTGCTTACCACGGATAACGCACGGGCAACACGAACGGAGAAGGATGCACTTGGCGAGCGGGAGCTTCCCGCGGATGCGCTGTACGGAATTCATACCCTTCGATCGCTGGGAAATTTCGATGCGGCTGGCATCGCGCTCGATATCGAGGTTGTCAAGGGCATTGTCAAGCTCAAGTGGGCATGTGCGCTGGCAAACGCCGAAATTGGGCACCTGGAGGTGGAGAAGGCCGACGCGATCGCGTGGGCTTGTGACGAAGTGCTCAGCGGAAAATATGACGACCAATTCCTCGTCGACGTGTTTCAGGCCGGCTCAGGCACATCTTCGAACATGAATGTCAACGAAGTCGTCGCTAATCTCTCCTGCATCCGGCTGGGCGGTAAACCAGGGGATCGAGAACGGGTCCACCCTATTGATGACGTGAACAAGGGCCAGTCCACCAACAACGTTTTTCCTTCCGGCATCAAGGTTGCCATTGCCGAGCGCGCACACTTGGTGCAGGAGGCGATGCGGGCGCTGGAGGCAGAGTTGCACGGGAAGGAACGGGAGTTCGACCATGTGATTAAGAGCGGCCGCACCCATCTTCAGGATGCGGTGCCGATCACCCTCGGCCAGGAATTCGGTGCGTATGCGCACGCGTTGGAGAAGGCGAACCTGCGAATCGAGGATGCGCGGCAGCACTGTTTGGCTCTTGGGGTGGGGGGGAATGCGGTTGGAACCGGGTTGAATACCACGATCGATTTTCGTCGCCGGATCATGAAGCAGCTCAATGAGATCACGGGCGAGAAATATCACGTGGCGGAAAACGGCATTGAGATTACTCAATTCGCCACGGACATCGGGGAGATGGCCGGTGCCCTCAAATTCCTCGCGCTTGATGTGTTCAAAATCTGCAACGATCTGCGGCTGCTGAGTTCCGGGCCAAATACCGGTCTTCGTGAAATCACATTGCCTCCGGTCGAGCCCGGTTCCTCGATCATGCCGGGAAAGGTGAACCCCACCATTTGCGAAGCCGCTAACATGGCTTGCGTCCAGGTCGTGGGATACGAAGCGGCGGTGTCGATGGCATGCGGACTCGGACAACTCGAGCTCAATACGCACATGCCTCTGATTGGGCACAACGTATTGAAATCGATCGGGATTTTGCGCCGCACTTGCCACATGTTAGCCCGGAAGTGCGTGAGAGGGATCACCGCGAACGAGGAAATATGCCGACAATATTTCGAGCACAGCGCGGGCTTGGGTACCGTTCTAAATCCGAAACTGGGTTATGATTCCGTGGCTGAACTCGTAAAGGAGTCCCTCGCGACCGGCAAGTCCCTAAAGGAACTGGTGCTGGAAAAAGAGATAATGGACGAAGCCCATCTGGACTTCCTTCTCTCCAAATCCATCGGGCCGACGTGATGGGGTGCACATAAACGGATTTTGAAGAGAGGGAAAGTCCCCGGAGAAGATTCCGGCAGCCTGCAGAGATGCTTCGCTGTCTCCGTTTTCTTCTATTCAAACGTTCAGCCAGCAAGCCGGGTTCAGAAAAAGTATCTTAGACCCAGCTTGAACCGGATATCCGAATCCTCCACATCGTTGTCCGAGAGGAAGATGTCCTGGGATGCCCAATTCAATTCGAGACCAAACGAGAGGGCCACTTCGCGGGTGAGAAAACCCATCAGGCCGGTCGATAGACCGGTGCCGTAGGCTATTTCGCTGCCCGAGGGGCTGTCCTCGTGGTCGAAATCCACGCTGGCGGCAAAGACGTTGAGGGAAAAGCCGACATAGGGCAGAACAACCCGCCCGAAGTCAAAAAAGTATTCCGTAAACACGCCACCGCGGAACCGGTTAAGCGAATCGCTGTTGGCGGAGCCAAGGATCACGCCTGCCTCCCAGTAGTCACGAATGAAACGGCCCCACGTGCCGTCCACCTCAAAAAGCGTGCCGTCAATTGTGTCGACGTCCAAAATTCCGCTGATCCCGATTTCGCTGGTTCCAGCTGAAATCATCTCGCCCCGCACGCTGGCGGAGAGCATCACCAGCCATCCGACGGTTGCAAACAAGTACATGGATTGAACGATCGATCTCATTGCCTTATCACCTCGCTGGACCGCTGTGGAAGCGGCTTTAAATACCTCATTCTAGCCTTGGAATTCCATGCGTCCAGTCAAACGGGGCGGAATTGTGATGCCCGGTTCATGTTTGGTGTGCAATGCAGGCTCTATTTGCTATCCTGGCGCCCCTTTCCGCCTCGCAGTAGCAATGAGTGACAGAGTAAATACGAACCCGGAGGAAATCCCGGAACTCGAACCGCTGACCGGGATTCGCGCCCCGGTGTGGGCCCACGTAATCCCTTTTGCCGCCTGGCTGTTTATCATGCAGATGCTCGGGGATCCGGCGGGATGGAAGTATGCGCTGCGCACTCTTGTCTGCCTCGGGATTTTCCTTTATCTCCGGCCCTGGCGCCTGTACGCGCCTTTGAATCTGAAGAATATTCCGCTTGCGATTGCCGTTGGAGTCGGCGTGTTCGTCGTCTGGATTTTCTTTGAGACCGACTGGATGGGCCGGTTTCCGGTCATTCAGGAGTTCTACCTGAAATACGGAACGATCCCTCCTTGGAAAACGCCGGAAGTGAATCTGGACCGGTCCTACGCGCCGGATGTTTGCGGCTGGCATTTCACCGCGATCCGCATTCTCGGTTCTGCTCTTGCAATCGGTGTGATTGAAGAGTTTTTCTGGCGCGGTTTTGTGTACCGCTGGGCACTGAAGGCGAAGTGGTTGAAGGTGGACCTTGGCGAGTTCGATTGGAAAATATTCTTTTTCGTCGCGCTTTTCTTCGGCTTGGAGCACCAGCGCTGGTTCGTCGGCCTCCTGGCAGGGATCGCCTATGGCTGGATGGTCATACGCACCCGGGACATCTGGTCGGCTGCGATTGCGCATGCGCTGACCAATCTTCTGCTGGGAATTTACGTGGTGTGGGCGGACAAGTACGTGTTCTGGAGTTGAACTGCTACCCGCCCTTGCGGAATGTCAGGCCATTGATCTCAATGGTTGTCCGGTCATCTGAAAGGATCCCCGTCCCGCGGTAGCTGCTTGCGTCCTCCGGGGGGATGAGCGTGAGGTCGCACTCAATCAGCGTCCATGATCCGGCTACGGGGGCACCTCCGATTTTAGTGAAGAATTGCCCCGTGTTTCCGCTCTGAAGTGCGAAACCGGGCGCGGCAACCGGGTCGGTAAGCCCGATCCACGTGCCGACGGCGTCCGTATCTTCGCAAGTTGGTTCCGGCAACTGGCTGATGCCGTCGCCGCTGGTTGTGTTCTCACTGGATCCGCTGCCGCCGCTGCCGCCGCCGCCCACCGCGGCAATCCCGATGATCGCTGCCGCAGCAATGCCTCCCCCAACAAGAATTTTGCTGGAGTTTTCGCTTTCCCTGCTTACATCGTCCGGATAGCTGCTTCCCGTCGGCGATTGTAGCCGTTTCACCACGCCGCTTGAATTGAGGCGGATTTCATACCAATTGGTCTCCGCCCAGATATCGGCCTCGTCGATTGCTTCGATGTAGTAGGAGATGGATGCGGTGGATGAAAGGTGGTCGGCGGGGACGGTGGCGGCGTATCGGCCACCACCCGCGGGCGTCATGAGCAGCTTGATTGGGGAGGCGTCACGCGAGGCGGTATAGTGCAGGGTCACAGACTTGATCCGTGCGTCCCCGGGTTTGATTCGCGCGACGACGGTCAGCGGCTGTCCCTGAACGAAGAAGGGCACGGACTCGTGTTTAATCGAAGGCCGAGAGGCCGCATTCGCTGCCACGGCGAAACCCGTCCAGGCAATCAGTGCGCAGCAGACGGCCGCGCATCCTCCTTTACTTCCCATCAAACTTGACTTGACCTCAAATTCGTCCCGCTTGTTGTTGTGAAATACCAGAATTTTCCCGGATTGCAAGGGCCAAGTTATGGGTTCCGAAGCGTTTCGGACGGCCGGATCATCGCTGCGGTCCGCGCCGGAACGTAAGCGAAGGCGATTCCCAGCACCAGGGCGCCGGTTGGGGGAATGAGAAAGACCCTGGCGTCGAGCGAGATGGGCACCGGTAGAGAACCGCCGACAAAAAGGAGGCATGCCAGCGCGGCAATGGTTCCGGTCGTCGCCGCGCCCACGGATAGCAGAATCGATTCCCATAGAAACAAAGCCGCAATCTGTTCAGGGGTGCCGCCGAGCGTGAGGCGCAAACCGATTTCCGGTACACGTTCCCGCACGTTTGCGGTCAGGATGCTGGCGAGGGTCATTCCGCCGAGAGCCAGACAGAGAACCGTAACGCTGCCGGCGGTCCACCGCACGATCCGCTGCAGATTCCTGACATCCGTAAGCAGCGTGCCGGGTGAGATCCAGGACACGAGGGGCGTTTGTAGCGCCGGATCGGACAGAAGTCGCTCGGCATGACGTTGCAGGGCGATCGGTCCGCCGCGGGCTGGGCGAAGAACGATTGCGTCAAACCTTGTCGGTCGGATGGGGGACCGGATGTCCCACGCCGCCACAACTGTTTCCGGTACATACACAGCGTGTGGCGATGTCGGGAGGGATCCGGATTTCAGACTGGCCAGAGCAGATCCCTGCCCATCGCCCAGCACTCCGACGACCCGAAAAACCGTTCGTCCCAGCGTCACGAAGTCCCCCGTCATCTTTCCGATCTGCCGGCTGAGGGCGGCGGTGAGCACCGCGTGTTTCTCGGCATTTCGCAGGTCCAGCGGGTCCAGCCATCGCCCCCCGGAGAGTTGCCAGCCTCGGGTATCGAGGAGTCGGTGGTCCGTGGAGACAACCTGGACGACTCCGTCCATGCCGGGAACGCCTGCTGGATGTCCGCGTAGAATGCTAACGGATACGTCATTTAGATTTTTCTCCAGTACGCGGATGTGCCTGGATTGCAATCCACCGCTTCGCGATTTCGAGGATTCGGCCGCCACCGCGGCAAGGGCATTGGCTCCGAAGTCTTTTTCAATGGTCGTGGCCCGTTCCCGCAATCCACCCATGATCGCCAGTAACAATGTCAAGGACATCATGCCTAGCCCGATCGCCGCCGCTCCGAAGAGCGTTCGTCCGGGTCGTGTCCGAAGTCCGTCCCAGACGTCCCGGAACAGAGGTTGAAATTCAGTCTGCCACTTTTCCATTTGCAAGATGCATTGTTCTTGAAGCCTGCATTGCGACGTCCGGATCATGGCTGGCCATTAGAATGGTTAGGCCCTGTTGGTGTAGCGTCCGGATTGCGGTGAGGATCCCATCCGCGGAATCCACGTCCAGATTGCCCGTCGGTTCGTCTGCGATCAGGAGCCGCGGCGGGTGGACGATGGCGCGTGCGATGGCGACCCGCTGCATTTCCCCGCCCGAAAGGACGCGGGCGGGCCGGTCCGCAGCCGCTGCCAGCCCGACCCGATCCAATGCGTCTCGTGCGGCTTGGTGCGAGGCGGAAGGATCATGTGGCATATACCGGAAACGAAACAGAACGTTTTCCAGGGCCGTCCGGTGAGGCAGCAGGTGAAACTGTTGGTACACGATGCCGACGGATTCCGCGCGAAGGCGGGCCTGATGCTGCGTCGACAGGGAGTCGACACTGACTCCGGCGAACAGGATGTTTCCCGTCGTGGGCCGGTCCAACAGGGCGCAGAGATGGAGGAGTGTTGTTTTGCCCGATCCGGACGGTCCCGTAACGACCACATAATCGCCTTCCCGGAAATCGAGATCCACCTCTTGCAGCACGTTGACCGTAAGGCCAGAAGGGCCACGGAAGGACTTGCTCACGCCCTGCAGGGAGAGGATCACGGTGTTCGAACCCGGTCCCCGGCCTGTAGTCCTTCGAGCACTTCCACAAACTGATGATCCGTTCCACCGACGCGAATCGGACGAACCCGGACGCGACGATTCTCGAGGAGGTTGCAGTAGGCCCGGTTTCCCTCCCACCACACCGCGTTTCTGGGAATCCGAAGCGTGTTCTCGCTTCGGTGCGACACGATCTGGCACTCCGCCGTCATCCCGTATCGCAGTCGCGGGTCGGGTTTCAGCAGTCGAATCGTGACTTCGAAGTATTTCTGCCACTGCGGCCTGCCGGCCTGGGTGCGGGCAATCAGGCCGATGGATGACACCTGACCAAGGATCTCGGCGCTCGGATAGGCGAGCGGGATCACGGTCACGGGGTTCCCGACGCTCACGCGGGAGAGCTCCGATTCGGGAACAAAGCATCGCGCGACAGCTTCGCTCATGTCCGGCACACTGAGAAATGGTTGGTTCTTGAAGATCTTGTCGCCGACCCGCACGGTGCGATATTCTCCGCCGATATGCAGCGGAAGGTACACGACGTTTCCCGATGCCGGTGACCGGACGCTGCAGTTCTTTAATTGGCGGTGTGCCACCTGTAGTTCCTGCCGCGCTGATTCGAGCTTTGCAAATGCGCGCTCCAATTCTGTCCGGTGCACGATATTGGTCGTGAGGCGTCGCTCCAGGATAAGCGATTGTAGTTTAAGCACCGCGCGGTCCACCTGGAACTCCTGTTGCCGGATATCAAACCCGGACAACAAACCTTCCTCGGCAAGTTCCCGGTTGTCTTGCAGAAACTGTTTTTCGTCTGCGACCTCGGCCTCCGTGCTCTTCACGTCGAGGTCCAGCTTTCGCGCCTCCAGGAGATGTTTCGCTTTTTCCAGCCCCTCCACCCCCGCCTCCGCCACTGCTACGTCCCGTTGCAGGCGAAGGATGGCGCGTTCTATTTCCGATGCTTCCAGGGTAACCAGCAGGGTGCCGGGTTCGACGCGGAGGCCCTCCGGCGCAAGGCTGGTGATGGTTGCGCTTCCGCCGAATTCGGATTGAATGATTTCCACGTGCCGCGACTCGATGCGGCCTTCATAT
>CAZTAB010000283.1:0-3657 GCA_964611475.1 uncultured Verrucomicrobiota bacterium
AGGGCAGCTCGTAGATCCGCACATCCGATGCGGGCAGGGCCGCCTTCAGCTTCCCTTTCTTGACCATGGTCTCGCCGCTGGAGAGCCACTCGAGGCAGGACTCGATGTTCTGCCCCTTGACCTTGACCGTTCCCTCCCACGGCGCCTCGCCGTTGTTGATCAGCGTGACCAGGATTTTCCGGGGGTCGTCGGTGACGTTCACGATCCACTGGATCGGGCGGCCCTTGACCTTGATCAGGCTGCACGATTCGAGGACCGACCCGATGATTTTCTGGACGACCTTCAGGAAATTGACCGGCGGCAGGGGCCGGCCCTTGAAGAAGTCGTTTCGGTAGCTCATGTCCCAGGGGAGGTCGTCGCGCTTGTGCCACACGTAGTCGGGGCGCTTGCCGTTGGCCCAGAATGCCGGTGTGATGACAAACACCCGCCCCTCGCCCACCTGGTTCACGCACACGAGCGGATGGCCCTCGTCGTTTTCGGCGAGCACTTCCGCGCCGTCGGGGTCCACGTGGTCGTAGGCGTATTCATTCTCTCGAAAGCTCTTCGCGGTGACCAGGCACCTGGAGGTCGAACTTGTGAGGCCAGATTCCGTGATGTTCACGCCGGCAAGGTCCGCGATATCGCCGGTCATCTGGCGGGTGCAGAGGATCACGGTGCGGCCGGAGCGGACGAAGGCTTCCAGGCGCTTCGCGAAACCGTCGTCATCCGGCATTTCGCCGAGGAGGACGACCGCCTGGTACTTCTTCAGCACATCCTCCGATGCATTATGCAGGATCACGTCGAACGAATCGCCGAATGGGGTGGGGGTCAGGCAGCCGCGGTGAGCCGGAGCGTAGGCGTACTCGCCGTAATTGGGGAAGATCCAGTGGAAAAACTGGTCAATCTGGAAGTCGCCCAGATTATACGGGATGTTGCCCCATACCCGCTCGGGATCGGCCTGGCCCAGGCCCTTGTGAATGGGAGGGGACCAGCCGTGATAAAAGTCCATCACCAGGGCCACCGGGGAGTACTGCACCCCGCGGTTCGGCCGAGCCCGCGTGATCCAGACCCACTTGCGATATTCGCGTCCAAACGGCGTCAGGTTGTGTTCCAGCGAGGACCCCCGGTGCATATTCTGACGCTGCACGTCGGACGCCACGTCGCACACCGACGCGTCCTCGCGTTCTACCGGCAGGTCCGGCCGCACGCCTTCCGCCTCGATCCCGGAGAAATGCTTGGGCATCGCACACATGTCGTCGTAAAAGAGGCCGCCCTCAGTGCCGCAGATGCTGAGTCCGTACATGTAGGCGGCAAACCAGATTCGTTTGGCAAGGTGCGTCGGAATGCCGCCATCAGGATGCGCGTATTGAAATTCCACCTTGACGCCGCGGCCCTCGTTGGGAAAGCACTTGGTCCCGTAGAAGTCCGGCTTCTGCTCGATACTCGGCATGAACATCGAGATGTGCCCGTGCGTGAGCAGGTCGTATTGGCGCGACGCACCCCGCAGGAATGCGCAGCGCAGGATCGTGCTCTGCAGGCCGGTTCCGAACTCCAGCCCGAGCATGCGATTGTTCATTTCCGCGTAGTAATGTGAGAAGCCCAGGCTGCCGATGACGACCACGTGGTGATGAAACAATGCGTCGAGCGTGTCGCGGGAGAAGCGGACGAAGTCCTCGTAGGCTTCCTTGCGGCTCCGCTCCGGCGACTGGGGCGTCCAGCCGAAGGACCCGAAGATATATTGCCCGAGATACTCTCCGTCCTGCTCGCCGTTCTCCCAGCCGAGAAAGCGGGGGCCAAAGGTTTCCATGAGAAAGTCCTGCACGTCCTGGGGGACGACGCGCTGGCCGGAGCCGAGGGCAAAGTTCATGCCGTGCCGGATGCCCCAGATGCTGTTGATGATCAGGCCCTTCTCTGCGTACTTCTTCGCGATCTCCCGCCACCCGGGCTTCTCGCCGTCCTGCTCCCGGTTCACCCACATCCAGGCCGTGAAGGGCCGGATGGCGGTGGCGAAGTCGTAGTCGAACATCGCGTTGTAGATGAGGTAGTCGTTCCATCCCATCTGCACGCTTTCCTGGAAGTCCTTTGGCAGGTCCCGGCGGGCCACGGGCTTGGGCTCGACCTGGTTGTAGCGGGGGCTGTCTTCGGGGGTGATGGGCTGGTTGGGAATGGGGTGCGGCTTTAGTTTGGACAAGGAAGGCATGGTTTTCTCCTGTACTCGGTCTCCATGAACTGGAGAATTTGTTTAAATTGCGGGGGAATGTCGAGTTTTGTGCTGTGGACTGCTGCTTGACGGCTCCCCACGGGCTTGCCCGTGGGGGTGCAGCTCCTGTGCATTTTACGTTCGTCTCATCCAAAGATTCCTACATCGTTGGTGTAACCTCCGCAACCACGGGCGCTCTCCAGAGCGTGGCGTGGAGTTTAGTATATAAGCTCGTCCACGTTGTCCGCAGTGTAGACCTGGTAGACGGCGTCGAATTCTTCATATGGATCCGCAAATTCTATGCCCGGATCATCAAGCTCATCCGGGCGTGTAAAAATTGCCATTTCTATTATGCCAAGGCGCAGGAGTTCCGTAGGTCTGAACGATGGATTAAAGAATCGGGGTATAATAATCGGGGGGAGAGACTCAGGGATGGAATCCAGCGTCGCGGCATCGACCATGGGCGCGCCCACGAGGGAAACGATCGCGGCAACATTCGGATTCGCTTCTCCAATCCTGATGTAGTCGTCGACGGTCATGTTGTTCCTGGCGATCACATGTACGCTACGCTCCTGTACGTCCCCCTGGAGCGTCTCCGACGCCACGACGTATACGCCCGCTTCCTTCAATGCCATTTCGAATACTTTGTCATGCTCCACGAACGCATCCTCGACGGTCTGTTCGTCATGTATCAGCAGAACGACGCGCGCGCCTGGACCGAGATATTCGCCTGTCTTTTCTGCAGCAATGCGCCCGAACTCCACAAACGCGTTGTCGAATTTCTTTATGGTCGGTTCCGACCCCATTCGGAGGATCGAAATCACACTGATGATGATGACCAGAATTGCGAGGGCGACGACAATCGGGGCCTTTTGTGTACTCACCTTCAGCCGTGACATGGGTTCATCTCCACTTTTGTGTGTAACTGCAAATCTGAAACAATGTGTAGCAAGAACGCCAGGCGATCAGCAAGCACGTTTCTCCGGATGCCGTCGATCGGAAAGGGT
Organism: uncultured Verrucomicrobiota bacterium; assembly: GCA_964611475.1. GTDB lineage: Bacteria > Verrucomicrobiota > Kiritimatiellia > SLOV01 > SLOV01 > CAUZEO01. The sequence goes on from CAZTAB010000283.1 coordinate 3,187, forward strand.
CGGGTGCTGGCGTGGATGTCGACCTGCTCAACGCTCACAATCGGCCCCGCTGAGCTTGCTCGGTGTCTGCACCATGAAAGAACCAAGAGCACACTGGGCGAACCCTGAACTTCGCGTTTGTTTCTGTGAAAACGGCCTGTGGTGGGCGTCGTTCCCGCTTGATCGTTGCAGGCGGGTTGGTCACAATAAGCCCAATGTCACGTGTCTGGGATTTTGTTCGTTTTCCCTCTTTCCCCTGGTTCCGGTTCGGTGCAGGCCGGTGGCTTCTGACTTTCTGGATCCCGATAGCAGTGGCCACCGGATTGGCGCCATTCGCGTGCGGCGCAGGAACCAATACGATAGGGCTGATCTGCAGCACCACGAACGCTTCGCCCGGGTACACGCTGTTTTCCACGTTACGGTATACGAACACCTACCTCATTGACATTGAGGGGCAGATTGTTCACCTGTGGCGCTCTCGGTTTCCCCCGG
>CAZTAB010000284.1:0-11191 GCA_964611475.1 uncultured Verrucomicrobiota bacterium
ATGTTATTCCAGGTATACGCTCTGTTCCCGCTCTTGACCGTCGCCCAGAATGTCGGCTTCGGTCTCCGGACATACGTAGGAACGATCCTATTAGTGGACGAGACGCTGGTATTGTTGGGGCTCGCGCTTCTGGGTGAGCGCATGCCGCACGAGCTGTCAGGCGGCCAGCAGCAGCGCGTGGCGCTCGCCCGGGCGCTCGCGCCCGGTCCCGAGGTGATCCTGCTCGACGAACCGTTCTCCAACCTCGACGCATCGTTGCGCCAACGGGTGCGCGCAGATCTGCGATCCATCCTCCGCCGCTCCGGAATTACCACGGTCTTCGTCACGCACGACCAGGAGGAAGCCCTAAGCCTCGCAGATTCCCTCGCCGTCATGATGGACGGGAAAATCGTCCAGGTGGGGACTCCGCGAAACATCTACCTGCAACCGGAGAACCACCGGATTGCAACCTTCCTTGGGGAGGCGAACTTCCTCCCCGCCCAAGGTGCCGGGTTGTACGCCGAATGCGAACTGGGCAAACTTCAGGCCGTCAACGGGTTCGAGGGGGAGGGCGAGGTAATGATCCGGCCGGAAGACGTAGTCCCGATCCGGGATCCGGAGGGCCTGTGTAAAGTTGTCGATCGGATCTACTACGGGCACGATCAGATTCTTTTCCTCGAGTTGCCGTCTGGACAGATCATGAAGAGCCGCTCTCTTGGTTCGCGCGGAGAATTTGACAATGGGCAGCGGGTGGGCATCCGGATCGACACGCCGGTGAGCATTTTCCCATCCAGATTCGGATGCCCGGCGCTTCCGGATCCAGACAGCCACGCCTGAGCCCCGGCTAACCGATTCGTTCAAGCGCCCAGCTCGCATGCTCCCGGACGAGCGGCTCTGAATCCCCCAGCGCCGACTCAAGTGCCGGCCTGGCAACGGGATCCCCCCAGTTCCCGAGCGCTACCGCTGCATTCCGAAGGAGACCGCGACGCTTCGTCCGGGTCACGGGCGTCCCGCGGAACAGTCTGCGAAATCCTTCCTCATCCAGTTTCATCAAGTCCACCAGTTTCGGCGTGCACGTATCCGGTTGGAAACCAAGAAACCCGGACTCGTTCGGACCCTTGTACCGGCGCACCCACGGACAGACACGCTGGCATTCGTCGCAGCCGAATATCCAGTTCGTCATCCGTGGTCGAAGTTCCTCCGGAATCGAGCCGCGCAGCTCGATGGTGAGGTAGGAAATACAAAGGCGGCTATCGAGAATGTAGGGGGCCGGAAATGCATGCGTGGGGCATATTTCCAGGCAGCGCGTGCAGTTCCCGCACGACCCTACCCGGGTTTCGGAACGAAGCGTCGCACCGTCGTCAGCCGCGGGGGTATCGTAGTCCAATCCCCGATTGACCAGGATCTCGGCAAGGAAAACATACGAACCGTACGTCGGGTGAATCAAAAGCGTGTTCTTGCCTATGAAACCGTTTCCTGCATCGGCGGCAAAGTCGCGCTCCATCACCGGACCGGTGTCGACATAATACCGCGTCACGGTTCCGCTCCCTGCCTCTATGCCGATAAATTCCGATAACGCCTTCAACCACGGCGTGACCACGGCGTGATAGTCCCGTCCCCATGCATACCGGGCGATCCGGCCCCGCGCTGGATCATCCCAGTATTCGGATGGCGGCGCGTCCGTGAAATACGAGAAGCCGAGCGAAACGACCGACGCGGCGTTTTCCACGACCCGCGAAGGGTCTGTCCGGCGCTCGCGGTCACGGGCCAACCAGGACATTTCGCCGGCCATTCCCTCGTCCAGCCAACGGGAAAAGGCCGCGGCATGGCGTGAACGACCAGCCGGCGCAATGCCAACCAAGTCGAAACCCAGTTCCACCGCGCGGGTCCGGATGCGCTCGCTGAGCATTTTGGTTGAATCCATTCGAATCAGTCCGGTGTGTTGCCGGGGCGGTATCAAGGTAGAGAAAAATCGGTCGCCCGTAAACGATTCCGCGGAATCCAAAAGTACCGGTCGCTTGCGATCATGCGAATTTTCTCGACGCACTTCATGCGCCGCCGGGTTCCTGATGCCGATTAGGCCAGCTGCGCTCGAATTCGATCCGCCATGGAGGCGAGCTCCAAGTCATCGGCCGGCTTCGCGTTCGCGAAATCGATATCGCCGACCGATCGAATCGGAACCAGGTGAATGTGGGCATGCGGGACTTCAAGGCCCGCGACAATGATCCCAACCCGCTCACAGGAAACCGCCCGGGCGATTGCCAAACCCACCTTCTTCGCAACAACCATGAGATGCTGCAACATCTCATCACCAAGATCGAAAAGATAATCCGTTTCCTCCTTCGGCATTACCAGAGCGTGGCCCGGGTTGATCGGCCGGATATCCAGAAAAGAGAAGCTCCGCTCATCTTCGTACAGTTTGTGGCAGGGGATTTCACCTTGAATAATTTTGGTAAAGATCGTGGGCACGACACATCACTCCTTTCGTTCCATGAATGCGGCTAGCGTTCGCTCGAGACCTGAAAATCAAACATGGCCCGTCATGTTCCCGGCGGCCGGTAGACTTCGATTTCATGAGGTCGACTCTCGATTCTCGGGCCGTCCATCAACTCGATGCAGTACGGAATGGCGGGGAACACTGCGCGGAGGCAATCCTCAATCGCCCTCGGACGCCCTGGCAGGTTTACGATCAATGTGCTGCCGCGTAAACCTGCTGTCTGGCGCGACAGGATTGCAGTGGGCACCTTCTCCAGCGAAACCTTCCGCATGACCTCCCCGAAGCCGGGCATCTCCCGTTCGCAGACATCAAGCGTAGCTTCGGGCGTTACATCACGGCGGGCCGGCCCGGTTCCCCCGGTGGTAACAATGAGCGAACATTTCTCTTCATCGGCCATACCACGCAGTGCATCGGAAATTTCAATCCTTTCATCGGCAACAACGTTACATACCTCCTCCCATGGGCTTTCGATCCAGGAGCGAAGCAATGCGATGATTGCCGGGCCGGACTCGTCCCGATACATGCCCGAGCTTGCCCTGTCGGACACCGTCAAGATCCCAATTCGTGTCACCATTCTGGTCATCCTCCATTCATCCTGCGGCGTTGGTAATCCGATTTTGCGGCCGGTGGCAAGCATCCTGTCTGGAAAACACACCCTCGCGTGTTTTGGCGGATGACGCGAAGCAGTTGTTACAGGAGGAAACGCTGCATTTGCAGTATCTAGCAAGAATATTGCGGCTGAAGCGTCCTCGACGAGCACGTGTGGCTTGAGATCCCCGGTGTTTTCCTTCCATTCAACACAAGCTGCTACCCCCGACAGCGAACGGTCATTGCAATCAACAGGCGGGGTGCTGAAAGCTCGGGACCCTTGTCGACCGTACAAACCGATACGGCGATGCCCCAAGTCAAAACATGACCGAACATACGGAAAGATTACGAAACCGGCTGGCGAAACATTTCGGGACAATGCGCCAGGATGACGAGAACATTCACCTGCTTGAAAGCACACCCTTGGCCTTCATGCACCTCGGATTGCTCGGCCTTTTTTTCGTAGGATTCAGCTGGACCGCATTCTGGATCTGCTTCGGGCTCTACGCGTTGCGAGTATTCGCCTTGACCGGTGGATACCACCGATACTTCTCTCACAACTCCTACAAGACGAGCCGGATTTTCCAGTTCATTCTCGCGTGGGGCGGTGCCTCATCCGCTCAAATGGGACCGCTCTGGTGGGCATCCCATCACCGTCATCACCACCAACACTCGGACACGGAGGAGGATATTCATTCACCGCGGAGGAAGGGCTTTTTCTGGTCACACATCGGCTGGCTCCTCTGCCGACGCTATGGGGCCAGCGAGCATTCCCGGGTACAAGACTTCGCGAAATACCCAGAAATCCGATTCATCGATCGATTCCATTCGATCCCCGCGCTCGGGTTGGGGGTTTCGCTCTTTGCGCTGGGCGTGCTGTTGGAGCGGTTTGCCCCCGGACTCCAAACGAACGGCTGGCAGCTCGTGGCGTGGGGATTTTTCCTCAGCACAGTCCTCGTCTATCATGTTACATTTGCCGTCAACTCCCTGACCCACATGATCGGCCGCAAACGATTCGAGACCGGTGACGACAGCCGAAACAGCTTCCTCATCGCGTTTCTCACCTTCGGGGAGGGGTGGCACAACAATCATCACCGCTACCCCATCTCCACCCGCCAGGGCTTCTACTGGTGGGAAATCGACGTTACATATTACATCCTGAAGGTGCTCTCGTGGCTTCGAATCGTGTGGGACCTGCGACCCCCAGCACAGCAACTCTACGCTGAAGCAAAGCAGTAACGGGCCGCACGATATGACGGTGCAGGCGAAACCATCCGATGCGCAGTCCATCCCCCGCATGCTCACTCGCCGGCAGCGGCTCTGCCGGAATGCTGTGCTGCGATACCTGGCAAGGATCGAGGAGAACCGCCTGATTGTTGAAGTGCCGGGGGAAGAACCACATTTATTCGGACCTCCGGACGATACGCCCGCAATTCTTCAAATTCACCACCCGCAATTTTTCACCCGCCTGGCATCTTCTGGAGACATCGGTTTCGGCGAGTCCTTCATGCACGGCGAATGGAGCTCCCCCGACCTCGTTCACCTCCTATCGACCCTTGCCCACAGGGACGCCCGCATGCAGTCCCGATCCATATTTCGCTGGTCGTCCCTATTCCAGACGCTGAATCGCATGCGGCACGTACTGCGTCCCAATTCGATTGGCGGCAGCAGGAGAAACATTGCTGCTCACTACGATCTATCGAACGAGTTTTTCGAACTGTTCCTCGATCCCCTGATGATGTACTCGAGCGCCATCTACGATTCCGACGGACAATCCCTAGCGGATGCGCAGCGAGCACGCGTCCGGCAAATCATTGAAACCGCCCGGATCGGGCCGGATCATCATCTATTGGAAATCGGCTCCGGCTGGGGCGGATTCGCACTGGAGGCCGCGCGTCAATCCGGTTGCCGCATAACTTCCATCACGCTCTCCGGCGAGCAACTTCGTTACGCGAGGGAACGAGCACGACGCGAAGGATTGGATGAAAAGGTGAAATTCCAACTCTGTGACTACCGGGAAGCACGCGGTTCGTACGACCGGATCATTTCGATCGAAATGCTGGAAGCGGTGGGACACAGGCATCTTGGATCTTTTTTTTCCGCGTGCGACCAACTGCTGAATCCGAATGGCCTAGTCTTCCTGCAGGTTATCACGATTCCCGATCAGCGATACCGCCAGTATCGAAGAAGCTGTGACTGGATACAGAAGCACATTTTCCCTGGGGGCATGCTGCCTTCACTGCACGCATTGTCGGCATCAATCTCCGGTCATTCCGCCTTACAGATCGAAGGGGTCCGAAGCATCGGCGCACACTATGCGCGTACGCTCCACGACTGGAGAATTTCGTTTCAGGCACGGCTAACGGAGGCACGGGCCCTGGGGTTTGACGACATTTTCATCCGTAAGTGGATCTACTACTTGTCTTACTGCGAGGCTGGATTCTCCGCGAAGCTCATCGATGATCTGCATATCACTCTGGCCCGCCCCGGAGAGCACATCTCAGCCATATGTGAGGATTGTTAAAACTTCCGTTTGGCCGCCGCAAGCAGGTCCCTCTCTCCTCCGGCCGGGCGAAACGATGAGTCAGACAGGAGGATTTGGAGTCCCAAACAATTTTGCAACCCTTTCTCCAGTATGGGGTTACGGCCTAGCTCTTCCCGGGTCCGGGTTCCATTTCCCCTTGAACATTGAACAAGGCAGGGCCGCGCCCTGTCCCATCAGAAGCAAGCAGCGGAGGAATTTTACCGGAATGGTTCAAGTCGCCGAACGCAGGGAAGTGTGGACTCGTCAACGGGGGGGGAAGCGGATAGTGTCCACCTCCACGATGACGGGGGAGCGCAGCAAGGACGAAGACGAAAAACCGCTCGTTGACGATCAGACTCTGGTCAAACGGTCACAAGCCGGGGATATCAACGCGTTCGAAGAGCTTGTAACCCGCTATCATGGAAAGCTCTACGGGCTTCTCTACAACATGACCTCCAACAAGGAGGATGCGGAGGACATGTTGCAGGACGTCCTGACCAAGGCCTACCAGTCCCTGCCCAAATTCAAGGGAAACTCAAGCTTCTACACCTGGGTTTATCGGATCGCCATCAATCGAACGATCAATTTCCTGAAAAAGCGAAAACGCAAACAGGCGCTGAGCCTGGACAATGTCGATCATGGAATCGAGCGGGACCCGGCCTATGTGGAGCTCTCTTCCCGCGAATCGCCCGTACGTGATGTAAACATTGGAGAATTGCAGGAGAAACTGAACAAAGCCTTGCAGACGCTGTCGGAAAAACACAGAACGGTGGTAGTATTGCATGACGTTCAAGGGATCCCCCACAATGAAATCGCAAATATGCTTGGCGTATCTGAAGGAACCTTGCGATCGCGGCTTTTTTACGCGCGACAACACCTTCAAAGCGAACTGACGGAGTTTGCCCCATGAAAAAGTCCCGAATTCGTAAAACCATTCTTTCCGGCACCAGGCGGGATCTTCCGGAAGACCTCCAGTCTGAAATCGAGAGTGATCCTGAGCTTCGCGAACTCCGCGATCGCACGATGTTTGTTCGTCGCGTGGTGGCACTCAAGCGATATGAAACCCCCGCCCCTGGTTCCCGTGAGCGCTGCGTCGTCATGTTCCGCAAGCGGATCGAGTGGTTGGAGGAGCGGGAGTCCGCGAAGTCCTCGGAGCTCGAGTCTGTCGGCTGGCCCGCACTTGGCCTTCGGTATGGGCTGGCTGCAGTGGTGGTCGCCGTGCTGGTTATTCATACCTTTACATCCGGCTCCAGACAGCCCTCCTCCACGCAAATGAATGCGTCGATCCTGGGGCCGATCGCTCCCGACAAGCAGCCGAACAGAGAGTTCCAGTTCATTCCGATTCCTCCTGGGCCAAATTTCCAGGATGAGGAAATGGCGCCGCTTTTCGATTTCTTCGTCACCAATCCCCAAAACTTCGACCCCCAGATTTCCCGAACGAACCCGACGATGAAAGCCGTCGGCTTCGAGCAGTAATTTCCCCGGGTCGGCCCCGAATTCTGCTTCTACCCGCCATCGTCCTCGAGTAGACTCAGGAGGGTGATGAGGGCTTGTTTTTCTCCTGATTTCAATCTCGGCATTCTCGGCGGAGGTCAGCTTGGCAAAATGCTGATTCAACCGGCGCACACCTGGAACATGTCGACCCGCGTACTGGACCCAGCGTCCAATGCCCCGGCGCGCAACCTCTGCACCGAATTCTTTCTCGGATCGCTCACGGAGCACAACACCGTGTTGGAATTCGGCCGCGACGCGGATCTGTTAACGATCGAAATCGAGAACGTCTGCTCCGAAGCCCTCCAGCAGCTGAAGTCGGAGGGCGTGACGGTCCATCCCGACCCGGAAAAGCTGAAGATCATCCAGGACAAGGGGCTTCAAAAGGAATTCTTCGACGCGCACGGCCTTCCAACCGCCCGTTTCGAACTGTTCGAAGGCATCGACAAGGTGCACGAAGCGATGCAAGACGGACGCTGGAGCATTCCGTTCGTTCAGAAGTTTCGCACAGGCGGTTACGACGGCCGTGGAGTGTTCGTGATTCGCACACAGGGTGACATCGAGAAAATGCGGGATGTGCCATGCGTCATTGAAGAGTTTGTTCCGTTGGTCAAAGAGCTTTCGGTGATCGCGGCGCGCAGCCCATCCGGAGAGACGAGGTGTTTCCCGGCAGTTGAGCTGGAGTTCCACCCCGACGCCAACCTGGTCGAGAACCTTTTATGTCCCGCGGATCTGGCCCCGGGAATCGCGGAGGAAGCCCTCCGAATTGCGGAATGTACAATCGATGCGTTCGATCTGTGTGGGCTTCTTGCCGTCGAAATGTTTCTCAAGGAGGACGGAGGAATCGAGATCAACGAGGTCGCACCCCGGCCACACAACAGCGGTCATCATACGATCGAATCCTGCTATACCTCCCAATATGAACAGCACCTTCGGGCTATTCTCGACCTGCCGCTCGGTTCCACCGAGTTAAAAGCATGCGCGGTGATGGTGAATCTTCTCGGGGAAGAGGGATACCGGGGAACACCCCTGTACGAGGGGGTCGAAAAATGTCTCGCGCTTGATGGCAGTCACATCCATATCTACGGGAAAAAGGAAACGAGGGACTTCCGCAAGATGGGTCACGTAACCCTGATCAGTGACACCCTGGAAAGCGCCCGGGAGAAAGCTGCCTTTATCAAAAAGAACCTGAGGGTGATCACATGAACAGTCCGAGAGTAGGCATCATCATGGGCTCCGACTCCGACCTGTCGGTCATTCTAGACGCTGCAGAGATCCTGGCGGAGTTTTCAATTGATCTCGAGGTAACCATTGTCTCCTCACACCGATCGCCCCTTCGCATGATCGACTACGCGAAAGAGGCATCCGGACGCGGACTTGCAGTGATCATCGCCGGAGCGGGCGGGGCGGCCCACCTGCCCGGGATGGTTGCATCGGTAACGCCGCTTCCCGTCATCGGGGTTCCGGTGAAGGCGTCGATCTCGATCGACGGCTGGGACTCGGTTCTTTCCATCCTTCAGATGCCCCCCGGCGTCCCGGTTGCCACCGTCGCTCTAAATGCAGCGCGCAACGCGGGAATCCTGGCCGCCCAGATTCTGGGGGCTTCGGACCCGGCCATTCAGGAGAAGGTCCGGGCCTACAAGGACAGCTTGAGGAAGCAGGTGGAGGAAAAGGCGCAGCGGCTGGGATCAGCCTAGTCCGCGTCCCTCCCCGGCGTGATCCGGAAAATCGCCTCCGAAAGATGGAGGCCACACGCTGGAACCGAAAGCCTGAAAATCCCTCACGGCAGGGGAAACCCTGATGTCAGCTGAATCACTTCCTGCCGGACCTGCTCCACAACCTGATCGTCCTCAATATCGGACAACATCCGCTTGATCAGCCCCGCCACGGCCACCATTTGGTCCTCCAGGAACCCGCGAGTGGTCACGGCGGGAGACCCAAGACGAATTCCGGAAGTGACGAAGGGACTCTTGGGATCAAAGGGGATTGCATTCTTGTTGACCGTGATTCGCGCCCGATCCAAGGCCGCCGCCGCATCCTTTCCGGTGACTCCCATCGATGTCAGGTCGACGAGCATGACATGATTGTCGGTTCCGCCAGAAACAACACGAAGGCCCAAATCCTCCATGCCGGCGGCCAGTGCCTTCGCGTTTTTAATCACCTGTTCCGCATAGACCTTAAATTCAGGCTGGAGCGCCTCATGGAAGCAGACCGCCTTGGAGGCGATTACATGCATGAAGGGACCACCCTGGATTCCAGGAAAGACCTGCCGATCGATATCCTTGGCGAATTCCTCCCGGCACAATACCAGGCCTCCGCGCGGGCCCCGAAGTGTCTTATGCGTCGTGCTGGTCACGAATTCACAGTAAGGCACCGGGTTGGGATGACATCCCGCTGCAACCAATCCTGCGATGTGGGCCATGTCCACCATGAGGTACGCGGCGACCGAATCGGCAATCTTTCGCATGCGCGGAAAATCGATGATGCGCGAGTATGCACTCGCTCCACCGAGGATCAGTTTTGGCTTATGCTCCTCCGCAAGCGCTTCGAGCTGATCGTAATCGATCCGCTCGGTCTCCCGGTCGACTCCATATTGCACCACGTTAAAAAACCGGCCTGAAAAATTCACCTTGTGCCCGTGTGTCAAATGACCTCCATGATCGAGGCTCATGGCGAGAATGGTGTCCCCGGGCTCAAGCACCCCGAAATACACCGCCATATTCGCACCGCTTCCGCTGTGAGGCTGGACGTTTGCATGGTCGGCCCCGAACAGCTTGCATGCGCGGTCGATGGCAAGCTGTTCTGCTTCGTCCACAAATTCACAGCCATGATACCATCTCTTGCCGGGATATCCTTCCGCGTACTTGTTGGTAAGGAGGGAACCCTGTGCTTCCCGCACGGCTCGGCTGGCATAATTCTCCGAAGCAATGAGTTCGAGATTTTCCGTCTGCCGTGTACGCTCCCGGGTCAGCACACAATGGATTTCGTTATCAGTGTCGCACACCGCATCCAAAGATGTGGCGGTGGCACAGTGCTCCTCGAGCTTGTCCAGGCGCCGATCGTGGCGGCCTCCCTCGTAGGAACTGGCAAACCATTCGTTGATCAATTGCTCCGCATCCTCTGGGGAGGTATAGGCTGCGCCCATGATCAAAATATTGGCGTTGTTGTGCGTACGGGCCATCCTCGCCATGTGGGGGGACGTCGTGAGGGCCGCGCGCACACGGGGAAAACGGTTGGCGGCAATGCTCATGCCAACGCCAGTCGTGCATACCAGCATGCCCTCGGACACCCGGCCTTCGGACACGCGCTCGGCGACCGCCGCCGCGAAATCCGGGTAGTCCACCGACTCTGCGTCTCCCGTCCCAACATCCTCCACCTCAATGCCTCTCGCCTCCAACAGCGATTTGACCGAGTTCTTCAGTTCGAAACCACCGTGATCCGCTCCGATTGCCACTTTCATTCTGCCACAATACTCCTCTGGAGCCGGCGACGTCAGTCCCCATCGATCCTTCGTGTGCAAAACCACATCCGTCGATGCACTCGCGATCTGGTCACGGGTCCACCGATACACCTCGAGCGACTGGCCGATCGGGTCCGGCACATCGGCGTCGGCGCCAGCGGACACAAAGGCTGTCAGCATATGCAATTTCCCGTCCGCCTCGGGAAACATTCGCAGCACGTCGAGATAGTGATGGCGTGTCATGACCAGAATCAGCGAGGCGCGGGTGACAAGATCCTGCGACAGCGGACGGCTTCGATGCATCGTCGGATCAATCCCGATCTCGCCCAGAGCCAGGATCGCTTTTGCGCTGGCCGACGCGCCGTCCCCGGCGTGCACGCCGGCGGACTGCACCTCCCAGCCGCTGGCTGGTCCGAGTTGCTGCCGGAGAATGTACTCCGCCATCGGGCTGCGGCACGTGTTGCCCGTACAGAGACAGAGCATCAACCTCGACTTTTGTTTCTTCCCGCTCATGAACCGATCTGCTCAATTTCACTTGCCGGAATCGCGCCCTCTCGCAGCACTTCCGTACGCCCAGCAGCTACACGCACCACCGTGCTGGGCACTCCCCCCGGAACCGGTCCCGCATCCAGAATCGCGGCCACCGCCCCGC
>CAZTAB010000285.1:0-2449 GCA_964611475.1 uncultured Verrucomicrobiota bacterium
CAATGATTCGTACTACCGACTGCTCTTCACTGGCAACGGCCTCGTGGAGATTTTCCTCCCGGACGGGTGGACTGCATATCTTGATGGCAGGGAAGCAACGGTCGACTCGGCCACACGTAGAGGAAAGCTTGAGATTGCGGCACCTCCTGACAAGCCGAGCACCCTCCTCGCTTTCGGCCGATCCGATACCCTCCTCGCCGGGCGCTGGGTCGATCTGCCCTGGCAAATCTCACCCATGCATCGACAATGGTATGTCGGGCGCCGCACGACCTTGTCCCATAGTTCCGACGGGTTCGTTCGTCTGCCTACTGATAGCGCCGATATGCATACACATGTGGCAGGTCGCGGGGTGATTATCGGCCGGTTTCCGGAGGCGAGATCCCTTCGCATCCATGGTGCGTACCGTATGAGCGATCGCGTGCCGAGTGCCTACGGGGACGGGGTGATCCGCATCAACAATCGGGAAGTGCTTCGTATTCCAATCGGTCCAGCGGGGTCATCACCGCGCAAGATACATGCGATCGACGTGGACATCACCCGTTTCGCCGGACAACATGTACTGCTGGAGTTCTTTTCCGACGGAAAGGTGGCGGGGCTTGGCGAGGAAGCGTTCTGGTACTCACCACAGATCCGAATCGAGCCATAGAGCCCAGCCCTCAAGGAGGGTCGCTGGAACGCGGAACCGCTTTTGCTTTCTGCGCCCTGAATGTGCCCGGCGAGCAACTTGGCCCCGCCAACTCGACACAACCGATACGTTTCCTTGCCTTGAGCTGATGCCTTCCTCCAACTCCTCCAAGCCCATTTACATCACCTGAACCACGCAAAACCACAGCCATTGATGGCCGCGTGTGTGCCGACCGCGGCGGTACCGAGCTGATCATTCCGCCGGGCTTCAGACAGGTCGAACCGATGCCTGCCTTGTACCACGGTTGTACCAGGGCGTTAACATCCCAAAAGTGTCCCCGCGCGTACGCATTTGTACCCCAAGGTACATGATTCCGGCACTCCGGTGCCTACGCGAATTGACCGTTTATGTCACATCCCTAGGCACCGCAGCACGTTGCGGAATCGGTCCGTCGGGTTGGCACATCAATTGCGATGTAAATGTGCCAGTGGAGCCGGGAAAAGACGCACGATGAACACCGCATTCCGACATCTATCCGAATCGGCTGGATGAAGGCACAACCTGTTGATGGAGGCGCGGGGTTTCCGAATTGAGGAACTGGAACCTGCCGCCTCCCGACCCTCCCGGACAGATGGCAATTGCGAGGAGATCTCGGGAGGACGAGTCGACAGTGAAACCAGGTAGGAGAGGCACAACATGAAAAGAGTTTCCAAGAACAACACTTCCAGCACTACTATGCCGTCGTCGGGCCGGCGGAATCCGTTTTGCTTCACTCCGGATCGCGGATCCGCTGCGGCCTCAAGTGGGGTGATCTTTGCACAAGGGTCGGAAAGGTCCGCATTCACTCTCATCGAGTTACTCATTGTTATCAGTATTCTTGCCGTGCTGGCAGCGCTTCTTTTCCCTGTTTTGGGGAGCGCCAGAGAGTCGGCCCTGGCTGTCCACTGCTTAAGCAACCTGAGACAATTGGGCATTGCATTGCCGATGTACGCTGACGATAACGACGACCGATTGCCGCCCGGAATCAAAGGCCGTTATTCCTCGGGTGACTGGCACAAGCTTATTTCCCCGTACATGGGGCGTGAAACGTCCGAACGTTTTGGCCGCGATTACTTGTCCTGCCCGGTCGATGTTGGTTCCTACAACGGACAGTTTGTTGAATGGCACGCATGGGGGTCGGTCGGCTCATACGGTGCGAATTATGCCGGTAACGGCAGTAAACCTTTTGGGTTCTGGATAACGGAGGAGGGGCCGCAAAACGGACAGGGAAGTCAAGCGATCACCGAACTGGACTCGGACGAATTTCTCGCAGCCGATGCGGTGCTGCCCTACATTTACAATCCCTCGTGGCTGTCGTTCAAGTTTGACCTCGATGGCGATGGCGTTCTGGACACATCCCAGGGCTTTGTGGGGCCATGGATGTATAACCAGTTGGAGCCACGCCATACTGGAGGTGCACATATGCTTTTCGTCGATGGTTCGGTTCGCCGTATTCCCCTCGAAGACTGGCTGCACGGTGAAAACTACCTGTGGTGACCTTTTCGATCCGGTTCGCTGGTAGGGGGTGCCCGGTGCACCCGCGTTGACATGGATCTGCCGGTTGACGGATGGGGCAAAGGTCATGGATGGACTGAAGCAATCCAGGTTGCCCGCGAGTGTCTCGTGGCATATTTGCATGAGACACTCGATCTTCCCGAAATATTTCCCGCGGAATGTGCATCTTGCCGATCAATACGTTCGGTGGGAGGGGCGCCATTGACCCAGAGGTGGTTCTCATTGTTAGAATTGGTTTCGGGCGCGGAAGCTTCGATGCTGGAGTCAAGG
>CAZTAB010000286.1:0-11617 GCA_964611475.1 uncultured Verrucomicrobiota bacterium
GTGATGCCTTCGGCGTCCCTTTCGAAGGTGCTATAGAATCCCGTTCCGATGGAGTGTTCGATTCGAAACAGGACCTTCGGAAAGTGCTCACGGACCACCTTGGCCAACAGGAAGGAAAGAGACCTGCGATAAATGCGATACCCGGTGTGATCCTGAAGGGTGATGGGTGTGACGGTGCAGTTGACCTCGAGGGCGAAAGATAGAGAGACGTCATCGTTGTTGACGAGCGCGCCCATATAGGCAAGACCCTCGGGGGATGTGTCGGCCTCCAGGACCTCCTCGACACGCGTGCCGACCGGCCATGTCCGGGCCGGCTGGCCCCTCACCTGGGCTAGAATTGTTCCATTGCGAGCTTTCGGGTCTGCTGCAGGGCTTTTTTTGCTCGCCAAGTCCCTTTTCATCTTTCAGGTTCCCGCTCCACCGGGACGGGCACTATACGGTCCTTGTCCAGGATTGGCAAAAGGGAACAGCAGGGTATGCTGGCTCGCGGTTCAACATCCGGTTGTAGTTCGGCGAAATGGTGAACGGTGTGTCGTGTCCCAGAGGATGCTGGTATCGATGGGTGGAGAAGAGTCACGAAATAAGAAGGTACTTCGGGACGTACTGATTCGTTGGTTCAATGTTTCGGTTTCTCGGAGGGCCGCGTACCGGGCGCTGAAGCAGTTTCTCGGGCCGCATGGCGGGCATCACCGCCTCCTGGTAGTCGTCGAGGATGTTCTGGCATCTTCCCGTCTGGTGGACGAGGAAGGAACATGGTCCTGCGTTACCGTTCTGGATGAGCCGGGCCCGATTGCGAGGTGCCTTTTTGGGCAAGAACTGACGTCGATGAACGAAGGTAGATTTCCCCACCTGGATGGCCAATTTGCCGAGGTGATCCTCGACCATTCCCTGGAGCATTTTGAAGATGATGGGGTCCTTATCGGGGAGTGCCACCGGGTGTTGAAGGAACAGGGACGGCTTATCATCCTGACCCAGGCAGACCGGAACTGGAGCCTGGTCGGGCCGATTCGGGCGTTGATGGGACTTCGTCGCCCGGGGCGGGAGCGTGCGGACCGGGGCTATACGGAGTCGCACGTGTTCGAAGCCGTGAAGGATGGTTTTAATGCCGAGCAGGTCAGTTCCTGGTCCCGCTTTTTCGTCGAGCTGGTCGAAATTTTCATTCAGGTGGCTGTCGTTCTGTCCGGGGCTGGCCGCGCGCCTAGTTCGGGACAAGTGGGGGATGCGGACCGGACCCTTGTCATGTACCGAAAAGTCGCCCGGATTCACGCATGGTTCTATCCGCTTGCCCTGATGGGAGCCCTGCTGGACAAAGCACTTATTCTGGTGAGGGGTCATTCGCTCGGCGTAGTGGCCCGTCGCCGCGCGTGGAAGCCGCGGGTCACACCAACCCTGGTGGATGGCCGATCTATCGCCGATGCCACGATCAACACGAAAATCGGCTCTGCTGGGCCATTTTAGCTGCATAATTCAAGGGAAACGGATCCTGGAGGAAAGGGAGTGAAGAATCCGGAGGGCTGAGATTCGCTTTTTTTTACTTTTCCTTTTCCATTCTCCAGATGCGGAACCTCCTGCGGATCTTCCGGAGGCCCAGCCGGGGGGGCGTGCCAATCCGGCTATTGACAGAAAGCGGAAACCTGCTAGCTTGACCCGCCTCTTCAACGGGGAGAATGAGGAATTATGAAACGCACGTATCAGCCGTCACGAGTCAAGCGGGCCCGGAAACACGGGTTTCGGAAACGCATGTCTACGCGACACGGCCGCGAAATTATTCGTCGGCGTCGGCAAAAGGGCCGCAAGCGTCTTGCGGTGTAAAGGGGCGGATCGTGGCCACGCGGGGCGGTTCGCTGGACCGGGGTTTATCCGAACGGCAGCGGATCTCACGTTCATGCGAGTTTCTGGAGGCGTACCGCCAGAACCGGAAGTGGGTTGGCCGGTCCATGGTTTTGTTCCTTCGCGAAGGCGTCGACGCGTCCCTGCGGCTGGGCGTCGTGGCGGGGAAGAAAGTCGGCAAGGCGCATCATCGAAACCGGGCGCGTCGCCACCTGCGGGAGGCGTGGCGGCTGAACCGGCACCGTTTTTACGGCGATGTGGATGTCGTTCTAGTTGCGCGGCGCGGCGCGGTGGGTACGTCGTTCGAGAGAATCGAACTGGAGTTGATACGGCTGGCGCGTCGGGCCGGGATTATTCAATCTCCAGAGTGAGGTTCCGGGTACAATCATGCGGTGGCTCCTTCTGAAACTGATGGGTCTCTACCAGCTTGCGGTT
Organism: uncultured Verrucomicrobiota bacterium; assembly: GCA_964611475.1. Lineage (GTDB taxonomy): Bacteria > Verrucomicrobiota > Kiritimatiellia > SLOV01 > SLOV01 > CAUZEO01. The sequence goes on from CAZTAB010000286.1 coordinate 2,266, forward strand.
TCCCCCTGGCTGGGACCCTGCTGTCGGTTCCGTCCATCCTGCTCCGCGTACAGCATGGAAGCGGTTCGTATGCACGGCTGTGTTCGTGGAGTTCTCCTGGGGGCCTGGCGCATTGCCCGGTGTCACCCCTTTCATCCCGGTGGATTCGATCCGGTGCCGGAAAGCATGGACGAACCGCCCACTGAAGCAAGGACTCGCCGCGAATGAACCGCAAGGATATCGGCGCCCTGGTCGCCCTCGTCATGCTGCTCATGGTCTGGATGATGTTTGGACCGGTCATCGAGCGGAAGCTGTTTCCCCCCTCTCCCGTTGACATCGGGTCATCCGAGTCGCCACTCCCGGGGGCGGCCGGCACGTCGACCGGCGGAGCGACAGTGGCCGCGGAGCCGGGACTTGTTCCCGCGGCCGGGCCGTCTGTACCTCCACAACAGGGCCGCGAAGAGACATATCTACTCACGAACGATGTCGTCACGGTGACATTCTCCACCCACGGGGCTGGCGTAAACGGGGCCATGCTGTCGGCCTACCGGGAGGATCTGCCCCTGGACTCGGAACCGGTTATCCTTAGCTTCACCAACGGGCGTGCGCTGGCCTATTCAGGGCTGGTTGGCCTGGGCGAATCCGCGAGTTTCACGGCGAGGGAGTCAAATGATTCGCGGACGCTTGCCATGCAGGGACTCGGGGTGAACGGAATAAAATTAAGTCGAACGTTTGAACTCGATGAAAATTACCTGATTGGGGTCACCGACACGTTCACGAACCCGTCTTCTGTTCCCGTCCAGGTTCCCGGGCATCTCGTCCAGCTCGGGTCCATGGTGGAGCAGGGTTCGGGCAAAAGCCTCTATGTCCCGTATTCGCTTGGAGTCGACGTGCTGCTCGACAGCGGGGGAGATGTAAAATACTTGGGGAAGAAGGTCATTCCCAAGGCGGTTAAAGGATCGCCGAAACTCACGGTGAAGTCGCGCCTTGAGGAGCCTGCACAGTGGGTCTCGGTCAAGAACCGGTTCTTCGTGCAGATCCTGCACCCCGGTGAAGGGGGGGACGAAACCGTCTGGCGTTCCGCGAAGGCGTCAATGAAGGACAAGATGCCGTCGGAGGGCGGGGCATCGATTCGCATGTCCGGGATGGTGCTTGGGCCCGGAGAGTCCGTGAGCCGCGACTACTCCTACTATATCGGGCCGAAAAAATACTCCGTCATCAACGAGTACCGCCATCACATGGGCAAGGTTATGGATTTCGGGTTGTTCACGCCGATCTGCAAGGTTCTCCTCGGGACACTGAACACGATCTGGGAACACATTTGGCCTCACAACTACGGGGTTGCAATCATCCTCCTTACCATCCTCATCCGCATTCTCTTTTGGCCGATTACCCCCCGCGGGACGGAGAGCATGCGGAAGATGCAGGAGATTCAGCCGCTGATGCAGGAGTTGCGGGAAAAATACAAAGACAATCCGCAGAAGCAGCAGCAGGAGTTGTTCGCGCTGTACAAGGAGCACAAGATCAACCCGGTCGGTGGCTGCCTGCCCATGATTATCCAGATCCCGGTTTTCTTTGCCCTGTTTGTGGTGTTGCGGAGCGCGATTGAATTGCGCTTTGCAGACTTCCTGTGGATTCGGGACCTGACGCAGCCGGAGGGATTATTCAAGGACTTTATCCTTTTTGAGGTTTTTCCCTTCAACCTGCTCGGCGGATTGAATCTCCTGCCGGTCTTGATGTCCGCCATGATGCTCTATCAGCAGAAGATCATGCCGACGTCCGCGGATCCGCGGCAGGCACGCATCATGCAGATGATGCCGCTTCTCATGTTGTTCCTGTTTTACCCGGCGCCATCGGGTCTTGCGCTGTACTGGACCACGAACCAGTGCAGCATGATTGTGCAGCAGGTCCTGTACAAGCGGCGGAAAGAGCGGCAGGAAGCCGAGCTGAAATCTGCCGACACACCAAAGGCCCCGCCGCGGAAGAAGCGTTCCAAGCAGTAGATCGGCAGAACATGCAGCGCGAGTTCCGGCGACTGGCAGAAGATATCTTCGATGTCCTGATCATCGGCGGCGGCGTGAACGGTCTCGCTGCGGCGTGGGACGCCAGTCTGCGAGGATTCTCCGTCGCCGTCGTGGAAAAAGGCGATTACGGCGGCGCGACGTCAGCCAACTCATTGAAGATCATCCACGGCGGCTTGCGGTACCTCCAGCATCTGGATATGCGCCGTATGCGCATCTCGATTCGCGAACGGTCCACCCTTCTTCGCGTTGCGCCCCACCTGGTCGATCCGCTCCCTTTTCTCGTTCCGACATACGGGCGTGGGGCCCGCAGCAAGTTGGCCATGCGCTTCGCCAGCGTGATCAACGATGTCGCGGGTTTCGACCGGAACCGGCATCTGGATGAGCTGGGGTGCGCAATTCCCGGCGCTTATGCGTTGGACCGGGAAGACAGTCTGGACCGGGTGCCGGGCCTGCCCGCGCGGAAGCTGACGGGGGGGGTTGTCTGCCACGATGCCCAGATGTTCAATGCGGACCGCATGACGCTTGGGTTTGCCCTGAGCGCCGCGGCGCGCGATGCCGTCACGGTGAATTACGCGCAGGCGCTCCGCCTCTTGACGGAGGGCAACAATGTAACCGGCGCTGCTGTCCGAGACGAACAGACCGGGGACATCGCGGAGGTGCGCGCGCGCGTTACCTTGAACATGACCGGCCCATGGGCAGACCAGCTGATCGAACCCCTTTCCGGAAGGAGAAAATCGGAGTTGGGGCGTTTCCCGCTGGTCAAGGGGTTCCAGATCGTCATCCCCCCCGTGACCCGGGATATGGGCGTTGCGCTCGCCGGTCACCGCCGGGACCCGGACGCGATGATCGGCCGGGGCGGCCGGCACTACTTCGTGACTCCCTGGCGAGGGCATAGCATTGTTGGCACCGCCGATTTTCCGCACGAAGGATCCCCGGATCAACTACAGTTTTCTGAGCAGGAGATTGCCGGATTTTTCGATGAGATTTGCGTGGCCCTACCCGGCGCGGACCTGCGGTTCGAGAGCGTTCAACATGTATTTGGGGGTCTGCAGCCCGCCGATCCCCGGTGCACGGATAACGGTGCGCACGTGGCGAAGAGTCCGCGGTTAATAGACCACGAGCGGGATTTGAAGTGGAAGGGACTGATCTCCTGCGTGGGAATCAAGTACACCGCCTGCCGATGGCTCGCCGAACGGGCGGTGGATCTTGTCTGTTCCAAGCTCGGGTATCGAAAGGCCCCCTGTCGCACTGCCCGCATTCCGCTACTCGGCGGAGATATCAAGAGCCGTGAATGCTTCGAGGAGACGGTGCGCCGGAACGCGCCGGATGTCCTGGATGACAATGGACTTCGGCACATGAAAAAGTCGTATGGAACGCAGGTGATCAAGCTCTTCAACATGATTGATAAGGAGCCCGACCTTGCGACGCACATCCGGGGTTCTGTCGAGGTCACCCGGGCAGAAGTGATACACGCGGTCCGCCACGAGGCTGCGGCTACGCTGGCGGATGTCGTGCTGCGGCGCACGGATCTGGGCACACTGGGGAGGCCCGAGCGGGACACACTGGGGGATGCCGCCGGTTGCATGGGACGGGAACTCGGATGGTCACCGGAGCGGATCGAATCGGAAGTGAGCCAGGTGGAGGCCCTGTATCACATTGTCTTCAGGTAGACCTTAGGCGCCGAGTCGTCCATGCTCGCCCGGCAGGGTTCGAAACGTAGGGATCCAGGGAGGCGTGATGGTTCACGGTGACCGGAACGGTTCCCCACCGGCCGCGCATCCCGGTCCCGTTGTTGTGGCGAGGGCTGGGGCAACGACGGCGAAGCAGATCATATCAGGGGGGTTGTTTCGTTTCCTGAGTTCAATCGCGCGATGGATCTTCAAAATGGACGACTTTGCTTCTCGAATCGAGCGTCATTCGGTACCGGGATAGCACGCCCCGACCGATGCGCGGCACGGCGGAAGTGCCCGACACCGTTTCATCAAATGCAATTTCCAGGTCGTGTAACTCGAGCCCGCCGATGGCGAGATGGCGCAGCAGGCCATCCCGCGCCTGCGGGAGGATGATGTCGAACGAGCCCGCGGTGTCGAGCAGAACCCTCGTTTGTTTTCCGTCGATGGCCGCCGCGATTTGCAACGGCCCCATGTCGTCCACGTAGGGCGCGCTGGTCAGAAGCAAGTCTTTCAGGGGTTTGTACGCCCGGTCGGTGGAAAACGTAATTCGCCGCTCCGGGAAGTCGAATTGTACAAACGCGAACGGACGGAGAAACCGCATGCCGAGCACCAGGCCCGGTTCCGGCTTTTCGACGCCTCGCGCGATCGGGCCCAGCCCGTCCCAGGAACCCCGGAGAAAGGATAGGACGGACTCCACTCGCAGGCCATCCAGTTTCAGCGCGTCGAGATGGCTCAAGTACCCGTCCACCGGGTCCCTGACGTGCTCGGGGCTCGCCCGAAAGGCGGGAGGCGAGAGCGCTACGCCGGCCGCGCCTGCGACCTGCTGAACGGCAATCCAGTTTTCCGAGGAAGACGTGTCGACCAGAGACGCAATGATGCGGTGTCGGGTCGTGGAAACGGAGATGACCGGGGCCGACCCGCGCCTCGGCGTTTCGAATGGAAGCTGCGCAACCTGGCCGGCGTGCAGCCGGTTGGAGCCCTTGAACTCCGGGCCGTGAACGTGATCGTACAAGGTGAGAAAGAATCGCCGGGGATCCTTCGCCGCACCGTAGTACGACTTCACCTCGTCCGAATCGAAAGGTCCCGACCGGGGCGGGGTTCGGTCGGCGTCAAGGGAAAGGCAGCCGTACAGTCCGGTTGTCAGCAGGCAGATCGTGAGCAGGCGGTAAAGATCGGCGTTTCCCACGCAGACAAGCCTGACACGACTCCGTGTCGCCGGCAAGGGCCTTGCGGAAACGGGGCGCACGCTGACCGGAGGACACGTGTTGAATCCCCTATGAATTTGACGGGAAGGGGATCCTGGAGCAATATGATCAGTCCATGGAAATACGTTTTCCCCCAGCCATGACGGTGTTCGTTTTGCTGACCGTCGCCTCTTCTTCGGTCTTGTACCAGGGGTGCGCGGACTCCGGCAGGCGCCCCAATGTGCTTTTGATCACGCTGGACACGACCCGCGCGGATCGTCTCGGATGCTACGGATACCCGGGAGGGTTGACGCCGAACATCGACCGGATCGCCGAGGAGGGTGTCCTCTTTGAGCAGGCGTGGACAACGGTCCCGCTCACCCTTCCCGCCCATTCCTCGATTATGACGGGTCTTTACCCGCCGGAGCACGGCCTTCGAGTCAACGGCGCGAATGCGCTGCCGGAACAGGTGGTAACGCTCGCCGAATTGATGAGCGACGGCCGGTACCGAACCGGCGCTTTCATCGCGGCGTTTGTTCTGGATCGCCGATTCGGCTTGTCGCAGGGATTCAGCGTGTACGATGACGACATGAGTGGCGCCGCTGATACGCTCCAGCCTTTGCACGAGTACCGCAATGGACGCCTGGTTGTCGACTCGGCCCTGAACTGGCTGGCCACGCTGGATGACGACCGTTTTTTTGCCTGGGTCCATTTGTACGATCCCCACGCGCCCTACCACGGCCATCCGGATCGGTTCGGTGACACGTACACAGGCCGTGAGTACGAAGCGGAAATCGCGTTTGCCGACTTGCAGGTGGGACGGCTTTTGGATTTTTTGCAGAAACAGGGACTTGCGGAGAACACGCTGGTGGCTGTCGTGGGCGATCACGGCGAGGGTCTGGGAGACCACAATGAGTCGACACACGGGTTCATGGTGTACGGGTCCACCATGCGGGTGCCCATGATTCTTTCGCTCCCTCACGCGCTGCCCCGGGGGAAACGCGTGACGCGCCCTGTTTCCATTGTGAATGTGGCCCGCACCCTGGCGGAGGTCGCCGGCCTGAAGTCGGCCGGGTCCCTGGGCGGGGGGGCGAGCCTGGTGCCGACCTGGACTGGGGGGGAGATGGAGAACCCAGTGTATTATAGCGAGTCTCATGCGCCCTTCGTGGAGCACCGGTGGTGTCCGCTACACGCGATATCCACCGAGGCGTGGAAGTACATCAAAACCGAGCGGCCGGAGCTGTATCGATTGTCGGATGACCCGGACGAGTTGAACGATCTCTCGGCGGTGATGCCGGAGCAGGTTCGGGAGATGGAGAGCCTGCTTCTCCTCGTGGAAAAGCAGATGACCACAAGCACGAGCGTGGTGGCCCATCTCTCCGGCAAGGATCAGCGATTGCTTGAGAGCCTTGGTTACGCGGCTGGCGTCGGACAGCCCGACGCGGGGTCCGGCGAGCGGCTGCCTGACATCAAGGACCGGATTTGGCTGGTAAATCAGAACGTGCAGGCCAGGCGGCTGCGGGACGAAGACCCCGACGGCGCGATCGAGCTGTTGCGAAACACCGTGGTGGAGGAGCCGGCTGACTACCATTTTCAGCGCGAGCTGGCTGAGGCCCTCTACCAGTTGTCCCGGTACGAGGCGGCGATTGCAGAGTACGACCGCTTGATTGAAATAACGACGGGAGAAGGGGAGGACCGCGACAAGCGTCGATCCGGGTCACACAACCGAAGGGGGCTTGCCTTTTTCAATCTCGGCCGGCCCCAGGAGGCGATCAAAGCGTACCGCAGGGCAATCGGCCTGGACGAAACCTCTCCGGACCCACGCTCCAACCTTTCCATCCTGTACGCCACGACCGGGGATTTTGATTCTGCACTGGAGGTCATCCTCGGGGCGCTGGAACTGGACCCGAAATCCGCCGATCTTCACAAAAACGTGGCGCTGATGTACGAAAAGAAAAACGATCCGGTAAACGCGGCAAAACACTGGGAGAAGGTCCTGCAAATCGAGCCGCTTCATTCCGAGGCGTTCCAGCGGCTTCAGAAGCTGCAGACCTGGGTCCGGGGGGATGTTTGATTCATGCCTGAAGCGAAACCAAAACCGGGCCGCGGAAGCTGGCTGATTGCAAATGCGACCGTATTCATTGCGAGCGGTTGTGTCATGATCATCGAGATCGTCGCGGGTCGTGTCGTGTCGCAGCATCTCGGGCAGTCGCTCTATACCTGGACCTCGATCATTGGGATCATTCTCGCGGGAATTTCCGTCGGCAATTACCTTGGCGGGCGGTTGGCGGACCGGTACGAGCCGCGCAGGACGTTGGCGGTGATGTTCATCATCGGCTCGGCAACCTGCCTGACGATACCCGTCCTAAACATTGCCATGGGAAATCTTCGGCTGCTCTGGAGCTTCGCGTGGCCAGCCCGGATCGTGGTCCATGTCGCGGTGACGTTTATCGTGCCGTCGGTGATCTTGGGGACGATCAGTCCGCTGGTCGCGAAAATGGCGCTTGCCAGCCGTGAGGAGGTGGGCCGAACCATTGGTGATGTCTACGCATGCGGTGCGGCGGGAAGCATCGCGGGTACTTTTCTCGCGGGTTTTTACCTGATCTCGTGGATGGGGAATACCGCCGTCATCTGCGTGGTGGCAGGTGTGCTGGCGATGCTGGCCGTCTATTACGGGTTTCGGATGAAAGGGGTCTACCTTTGGCTTGTCGTCTATCTGGCGGCCTTTGCCGCCGCCTTCGGTCCGGGAGATGCCCTGGCGTCGGTGGGCGCCCGGTTGCACCTGCGGGAACCGATCGACCCGGACATCCGGTATCTTGAGGAGAGCAATTATGGCCGGGTGATGGTACGGGAGCCGAAACCGGGTCTCCGATCGATGTACCTGGACAAGTTGCTTCACACCAAGGTGAATCTCAATGATCCTCTGGACCTCCGCTACGAATACACCTGGATCTACGATGCGGTTACCGATGCGCTGGTGCCCCCAGGCGAGCCCATCCATGCCATGATCATCGGCGGCGGTGGCTTCGCCTATCCACGCTACCTGGAGCTGGTTCGTCCGGGGAGCTATATCGAGGCCCATGAGATCGATCCGGTGGTCACGAAAGCCGCCCACGAGGCAATGGGGTTGCCGAAGGATACAAGCATCGAAATTTTCAACACCGATGCCCGGCATCGAATTGATGACCTGATTCACCGGAAAAAGGAGGGCAAGGATAAGGATATTCCGTCATTTCAGGTTATATATGGGGACTCCATCAACGACTACTCCGTGCCGTATCACCTCACGACGCGCGAGTTCAATGAGGCATTATATTCCCTGCTCGATGAGGAGGGCGCGTATATTCTGAACCTGATCGACATCGGGACGGCCGGCCACTTCCTGGCTTCGATCGTGACGCCCTGCCGGGCGACCTTTCCGCATGTGTCCGTGTTCTCAAGCAACCGGGCGCTAGACAAGCGGGATACATTCATCGTGGTCTGCACGAAGCGCCCAAGGGACTTCTCTCCGGTGGTCGAGCACCTTCGCAAGACGCGGCGGTTCCGCGGTGCGCTGCTTTCCGAGGGCACGGTGCAGGAAATCATCGACCGGGCGCGGGCGGTTGTGCTTACCGATAACTTCGCGCCGGTGGAAAACCTGCTGGCGGAGGTGGTGCGCAGCGACCGGAGCGATGCGGTTGCCAACTACGTTGCCGAGGCCGTCAAGGCAGCAGAGGCGCAGGACTTTGACCGTGCCATCCGGGACTTCACGAGCGCATTGGAGTTCAGTCCCGATCACCCGGACCTGCTTTACAATCTTGGCCTCGTCTATTTCCAGCAGGGGAATAGGCCGGAGGCTTCCCGGGCGTTCCAACGGGCCCTTGAGGACGCCCCGACCCACTTCAATGCCCGGCAGACGCTGGGTACCCTACTGATGCAGAACAAACAGATAGAGGCGGCGATCGAGCAGTGGCGGATACTCAAGCGGCAGTATCCGGGGAATGCCCAGGTTTCCTATGACCTCGGTCACGCCCTTGCAACATGGGGGGACATAAAGGCGGCGGCTGGTCAGTGGAGCGACGCAGTCCGGATCGAGCCGTCGCATGCGCGTGCCCACGATAGCCTGGGCACGGTCTACTCCCGTGCCGGCGACAGGGAAAGCGCTTTGCGCCACTACCTCTTGGCGGTTCGCCATGAGCCGCTGCGGGTCACCGCCCGGCTGAATCTGGCCCTTGAGTTCATGGAGATGGGCCGGCTGGAGGCGGCGGTGGCTCATTTGAGGATCGCCCAGGCACAGCAGCCTGACCTGCCATCGGCATCGAATCTACTGCAAAAAGCCCTTCTCGAGATGAGGAATCGGGCCGAGTCGGGAGAAAAGTTCAAAGAATAGGCCAAAACCCCCGATTTCTACAGATTTCCGGCGGAAAAACTGCGATAGGATCAATTCTTGCGTGACAAGCTGTGAGACGGGGAAAATCGCCTATCTTCCCGTAATGACGGGGAGAAGAAGCGA
>CAZTAB010000287.1:0-7041 GCA_964611475.1 uncultured Verrucomicrobiota bacterium
TCGTCGACGACAATTTCATCGGCAACAAGAACAAGGTGAAAAAGGACTTGCTGCCCGCCATGACCGAATGGCAGCAGCGGCACGGCTACCCCTTTTCCTTCAACACCGAAGCCAGCATGAACCTGGCATGGGACGCGAACCAGGAAATCCTCGACGGCATGGTCGAGGCGGGATTTCACGAAGTATTTCTCGGCATCGAGTCACCCGACGAGGAAGTCCTCGAGAAAATGTCAAAGAATCAAAACGTAAAAATGCATCCGTCGGACGCGGTGAAGCAGATCCAGGAAGCGGGCCTGACGGTCACCGGGGGCTTCATTATCGGAAGCGACGGGGAAAAGCCCAAAGTGTTCGAGCAAATGTTCGACTTCATTCAGGACTCCGGGATCCCGGTACCGATGCCCGGGCTCCTGGCCGCCCTGAAAAACACCGATCTCTACAAGCGCCTCCACGACGAAGGACGTCTCCGCGAGGGATCTCTCGGCGACAATACCCACCACCTTCGGTTCAACTTCGAGCCGGAACTCGATGAGGATTTCCTGATCAACGGATACGTCCAGATGCTCGATGATCTGTTCGAGCCCAAGAACTATTTCGACCGCTGCCGAACCCTGCACGACCGAAAGGGCCCGACGAAGGTCAAACGGGAAATCAGTGTGGATGAGCTGGTGGCTCTCGGGAGATCTTTGAAACGGCAACTGTTCTTCAAGGGTGGGGTGGAGTATGCGAAGTATCTCAGCGAGGCCATTTTCCGGAATCCCAAGTCGTTCCCCACGCGGGTGGCCGACGCCATCAAGCTCTACCACTTCCGGAAACTGACGGACGAAACCGTAAAGGCGCACGAGTATTCGACCCACGCGGACTCTCTTTTCGAGCGGTTCCGCCACACGGTGTCGGAAATCACGTCGAGCTACTCGGACCGGATCCACGAAGGGATCGAGTTGACGGAAGAAAAAGGCGTCGAGATCTTGAATCACGCGCGCGAGAAGTGCGAACAAATCCATGTCGACTACCGGCACGACGCGGAACGAGCCCTTGAGGCCCTAAAGGAACGGATTGCCCGGGAAATCGAGCTCCTGAAGCAGCAATACCCCGCGGTCGCGTCGTCCTCCTAGCTCAATATTCCGTGCACAAAAGATGCGCCGGCGGCTCGTCTTCCTCGATGCTGGGGAAACGGCCCAAAGGTTCCGCGAAGAAATTGTCGTTCACATCATCGTTCACCTTGGAGACCTCTCCCACCACGCTGGTGCCCGTACCCGTCGCCGCCCAGAACGCATGATACAAGTGGGGCGGGAGGGTGATCGACTCGCCCTGTGAGAGAACGATCTCCTCGCCGGCCTGGACGTCCCGCGCCACGCCGTCGCACGCAACCCGGAATGGATCACCCGAGAGACTTTCGTCCTCCTCCCGGCAATGGCATCGAAGCACCAGGTCTCCGCCGGCCCTCACAATGATATCTTCCATCTTGATCTTGTGATAATGCATCGGCGTGACTTGGTTCTCGCCCACGATGAGAATCTTCTCGCAGTACGTTTTCTGATTGTACGGCGCCTCGTTGTTGTGCCCGTTGCGAATTGTGAACAGGGTGAGGCCGAGTTCTCGGAATCTCCCGGCGCCAAAATCCGAGAGATCCCAGCCCAGCCTGCAGGCCCGGATTTCGTCCACTTCCGATCCCCGCCCCTTCCAATCCTCCGGAGACCAGTATGCGAAGGGCGGCAGCCGGATGTTGTTGGCCTCCAACAACGCCTTCGCTTCTTCAATCAGTGTGTTGATTTCCGATCTCTTCACGCTACTCTCCTGAACTAATTCGTGGCACTCTTTGCACCGTCATGAACATTTACCGCCACCCTGGATCCAACTTTGGATTCTTGGAGCGGCATTGTGAAGGGAATTTCTGAGGAACGGGTCAACGCGCTCTATTATGGCTGCACCGACATTCAGCTACCTGACCGACGTCTACTTCTCTCCCGGCGCGGCGGGACAGGTTCCGGCGATCTGTGAACGGCTGGGAATCTCCCATCCTCTTCTCGTCACCGACCCGGGAATCATGGCCCTGGGTCTGACAGAGCGGCTGGAACTTCCGTCCGTCTCCGTATTTGCCGGCGTGCACGCCAATCCAACTGTCGAGAATGTGGAAGCCGGCGTTGAGGTCTGGCAGGAACGCGAATGCGACGGCGTCATTGGATTGGGCGGCGGGTCTCCGATCGACTGCGCCAAGGCTATTGCGCTCCGGGCCACCCACTCCGGTCCGCTTGAATCCTATGCGCTGGTTCAAGGCGGCACACAACGAATCACCGCGGACAGGCCGCCGGTGGTGGCGGTGCCGACCACGGCGGGCACCGGCAGCGAAGTGGGGCGAGCGGCACTCATCGGTTTCGGGCCGGCCCGGAAGCTCGGAATCATCGGGAGGCAGATGATCCCCGATGCCGCTGTTTGCGATCCCGCGTTGACACTGGGCTTGCCGCCCCTACTCACGGCGGCGACCGGTATCGACGCGCTTTCCCATTGCGTGGAAACCTATTGCAGCCCCCGATTCAATCCCGTGGCCGATGCCATTGCCTTGGATGGACTGCGACGCGGATGGCTTTCTCTGCCCCACGTGATGGAGAGACCCGACGATATCGAAGCCCGGGGCGCAATGATGATGGCCTCCACGCAAGGCGCGCTCGCATTCCAGAAGGGCCTCGGTCTCGTCCACAGCCTGAGCCATCCTCTTGGCGCACTCCCGGGAAGGCACCTTCACCACGGAACGCTCAACTCCATCTTCCTTCCGCACGTCATCCGGTTCAACGGAGCTACCTGCGCGGAGAAGTTTGCCAGGATGGCCTCCGTGATGGGCGTGCCTCCCGAGTCCGACGCCATCGCGACGGCCTTCCATTCGCTCCATACGTCAATGGGCCTTCCGGGGCGGCTACGGGACCTTGGGGTGACGAGAGAGGACTTGACGGACATTCCCCGGGCAGCATTGCGCGATCACTCTACCCCGACCAATCCGCGGGAAGTCACTGAGGCAGACTGTCGGGATTTATTGCTCCAGGCGTTGTAGTGCAGGCACTTCCCCCCCGAGAGTGCATCAAACGGCGGATGAGGAGGAGACAACGACAACACCCTGCTCCTGAGCGGGGGCCCTCGCCGTTGCAGATCCTTCATCCACCATCCAGAGACCCGATCCCCGGAGATTAGGACTCCCTTGCTGCTCCAGGAAGATCTTTCCGGAACGTCCGGGATGCAGGCGGCCGACGGAGCATTCGAGCCTTGCCAATTCCTCAGCCATCCCGTTACCTGTAGCTGGTTAAAGTAGGATCGGAGAGACCATGCCCAAAGTTGTTATTGTCGGAGCAGGCAGCCTCGTATTTTCCTCGCGTTTGACGGCGGATATCCTTGCCCACGACACGACGAAGAATACCGAATTCGCACTCGTGGACATTGATGAGGAACGCCTGTCCTACGCGTCGCGCATCGTCGAGAAAATATTTGAGCATGGCGGATACTCGGACGCGAAGTATTCCGTGACCACCGACCGTCGCCAGGCGCTTCCGGGCGCCGACTACGTTATTAGCAGCTTGCTGGTGGGCGGATACGAAGCGATCGAAAAAGAAATCGACATCTGCATGAAGTACGGCGTGGACCAGTGCATTGGCGACACCCTCAACGCCGGAGGCATCATGCGCTGCCTGCGCACCCTGCCCCATCAGGCGGGTATCGCAATGGACATCATGGAGCTCTGTCCGGACGCGATCCTGCTCAACTATACCAACCCGATGTCAATGCTCTGCTGGGGCATGTATCGCCAGGCGCCGGGCATCAAAGTCGTGGGACTCTGCCACTCGGTGCAGGGAGTAACCCGGGAATGGGCCGACCGCCTCGGGCTGGACCTTGAGGACATCCAGTGGAAGTGCGCCGGCATCAACCATCAGGCTTGGATCTACCGGTTCGAGAAGGATGGCGAGGACCTGCTGCCGCGCATCCGCGAAACGGCGGTGCGTCCCGACATCTGGCTCGGCGACACGGTGCGCATGGAATACGTCAAGCACCTCGGATACCCGGTGACCGAGTCGAGCGGGCACTGCTCGGAATACACTCCCTGGTGGCGGAAACGGCCTGAGCTGATCGAGAAGTATTGCCCGGCTCATCACAATCGGGGACGTGTGCCGGCGACCGGATGGAACGGGAAAAGCGGGTTTATCAAGGACCTGTACGCCCGGCCTGACTGGAAAGCCCAGATGGAGCGAATGGCCAACTGGGAAGAGCCCGTCAATCTGGAGTGCAGCCCCGAGTACGGATCGCAAATTATCAACGCGTGCGAAGGCGGCGAACCGGTGGTCATTCATGGCAACGTCGAGAACACGGGCTTGATTGACAACCTCCCGGATGGCTGTTGCGTTGAAGTTCCCACTTACGTCGATCGAAACGGGCTTCAGCCAATAAAGGTAGGCACCCTGCCCATGCACCTGGCGGCAATCAACCGCACCCAGGTCAACGTCCAAGAACTGGCGGTCGAAGCAGCAATCACCGCGGACCCCGAACTCGTGTTCCAAGCCCTGGCCATGGACCCGCTCACCGCGGCCGTCCTGACACTGGACGAGATCCGCAACCTGGCCATCGAGCTTCTCGAAGCCCATCGTTTCTGCCTGCCGGAGTTCGAGGGAAAATCGCTGTCTCCAAAGCCCTGCCTGGTCGGCTCCACCGCCGAAAACGTGGAAATCCACGAGGACGAGGCGGAAAAACGGGCCCCGGTCGAACACGGTTGACTGCGCTGCAGGCACACCCCTTGGAGCCCGGTCGCAAAGTATGGCCGCGAAACCGCTTTCGCTCCGCGCGGGGCCATCAAAACTCGCTTGAGCTTTCAGACCGGGGCAGGGCGCGGGCCCCGAACGACCGGAGAGGATTCCCCGATTCATCGCTCATGTCACCCACTTGCTTCCGGTCGGCGTGGAAAGCCACGCCTTACATGTGGCGCACGCTCCACCTCAGCGTGCCGGGAATCAGCCCCCGAAGTACTCGACGATCTCCTCCGGTATAGGCTGAATGTCGACGGGGATATTCCCATTCCGCAGGGAATAAGCGGCAGCACAACCCGCCGCCACACTAGCTCGAGCCTCCAGGGGCGACGTGGTGATGGGGCCGCCGTCGCGAACATGTTGTATGAATTCATCGATGATTCGCGGGTCCGCGCCGCCGTGGTCGCCCGCAACCTCGGCGATCTCGAAGTTCTCGTTCCCTTCCGGGACGTAGTGGCCGCGCTTATTCCACAGGCGGACCCGTGAATCCCCCGGGACATCCCCCAGATTTTCGACACGTCCCTCAGTGCCGATAATCGTGAAGTTCCGAAACGCGTCGGGCGTGTAGTGGCACTGCTGGTAGGAGGACAGTACGCCGTTGTCCAGTTCCATGAGCATCATGCTCAGGTCCTCGACATCTACAACGGGATTGAGCCCGGTCTGCGCAAGCGGCGGCCAGTGATCCATGCTCCAGTCCGCAATGCCGTATTCATCAGGACCATGGCGATCCTGCACCTGATTGTAGACCGTGAGATTCCCCATCGCCGTTGTGCGCCGGGTCGCCCCGCCGCACAGCCAGTGCATCACGTCGATGTCGTGGCAGGCTTTTTGAAGCAGCAGGCTGGTGGCTTTTTCCCGTTCCGCATGCCAGTCTTTGAAGTAGGCGTCGCCGCCGTAGCAAACAAAGTGCCGACACCAGCCCGCCCGAACCTCACCGATCGCGCCAGCGTCTATCAACTCTTTCATCTTCCTGAAGGTATCGATGTGTCGCATGTTGTGCCCCACCGCGACCTTGCAGCCGGTCCGGCGCGCCGTATCCAGGATCCGGTCGCACCCTTCGATCGTAATAGCCATCGGCTTCTCCAGGTACACGTGCTTCCCGGCCTCCAGCGAGGCGATTGCATGCTCCTCGTGCATGAAATCCGAACTGAGCACGATAACGGCATCCAGATCGGGCCGACCCAGCAACTCAAGATAGTTGGTGGTGAAATCGATTTCCGTGCCGATTTTCGCCTCGAAGTCCCTCCGGTTAACCTCGCGCAGATCCGCTCCCGCGACAACCCGCACGTCATTCTCCGGTTGATGCGCCAGCGCCGCCATATATCTGCGCCGCCCCAATCCAATTACTCCGACCTGCATGTCATTTCTCCTCCTCCGACTTCTGAGCGATTACGTTCACATCCGACATGTTACACCCGCGGATTCCCACCGTCGAACTGATCCATCTTTAAGTACAGGAACGTGCCCGTTTCGCTGAGTGGCGCCCGTCTCATGTCCAGACCGATTTTCAAAAAACCGGGCAACACTTCTTCCCTCTTGGACACCGAGATAAATCGGTGCTCCAGCAACCATGTTTCCACGGCAGTGTGCCATGCGGCGTCATCCACATAGCTCTCTGTTTCGATCAATGCGAGCGTTTTCCTTGATCCAGTCATGGACCGCCTTCTGTTTTCTGCGCGTATAGGTGCAAGCGAACTCCCGGTTCGCGGTGAACACCTGGCAGGGCGTTAGGTTGCCCAGGCACCGTTGGCGCTTGTATTTAATAGCCTGCAGATCAAGTTCGGCCGGGATGGCCAGGAACGGGCGGGGGCACGCGTATGGGCTGGATCCCATGTGATGAGGGACTTGCAGGAACACGGAGTGTGCACATCGGATTGGAGTTCGGACCGGGAACTAAGGGGAAAAAGAGGCAAATTCGGTAGCTACCGGGTAGAGTGATTGCCTTTGGCGACAGCACCCTGCCAATCCCCACTCACGGATGGGATTTCCTGCCCGACAAGGATTTTCCAGCCGGGTCACTTCCCGACAAAGGCGACCGGGGGGTCGCTCTGGCTCGAGATATTACAAATAGCCAACGAGAGGGCGTTTCGTTCACAAAGGCTGGTCGGGGCGACTGGATTTGAACCAGCGACTTCTAGCTCCCAAAGCTAGCGCGCTACCAGGCTGAGCTACGCCCCGGCGGGATTCGGACCGCTTTCAGGTACGAACAGGCAGACTATACCACAGAACCCGCAAAACGGAACCATTCATCTCCGCTTCCTTC
>CAZTAB010000288.1:0-4312 GCA_964611475.1 uncultured Verrucomicrobiota bacterium
GGAACGCGACGGTGAGGCCCGAGGTTTCAAGTTGGAGAACGCGCGGGGATCCGTGGGGTTTATCAGCTCCGTCACGGCCCCGTTCTGCGCGGGATGCAACCGGGTGCGGCTCACGGCGGACGGCAAGCTGCGGCTCTGCCTCCTGCGGGACCGGGAAGTCGACCTGCTGACGCCGCTTCGCGCCGGGGCCGACGACGCGTCGCTGCGCGACCTGATCCAGCGGGGTATCCACAACAAGCCCTGGGGCCACGGACTCGCGCAGGACGTTCACCCAAAATTGCGCGTCATGTCGGAAATCGGGGGGTAGAAGGCCCGTGCCGCATGGTGGAATGTCCAACAACAAAGGGTTACAACCTCCCCTCCGCCCGTTATTCGTCGCAACCCCATGATCTCCGTAGAAGACGCTGAACAAATTATTTTTGATTCCCTGGAAACGCTCGCGGCGGTGTACCTGCCGCTGGCCGCCGTCCACGGACATGTCCTGCGACAGCCGGTAAAGGCAGACCGGGACCTTCCGCCCTTCGACCGGGTAACGATGGACGGCGTTGCGATCGCCGCCGATGCCTCCGGGGCAGCCACGAACTACCGCATTGAGTCCGTTCAACCGGCCGGGGCGGAGCCCGTGGAACTGACAAATCTGGCAGGCGGCTGCATCCAGGTAATGACCGGCGCCGTGCTGCCCCGGGGGTGCGACACGATCATCCCGGTGGAACAGCTCTCCATGGACGGGGAGTTGGCGACGGTTGCCGCCGGCACGGCAATATCAAAGGGTCAGTTCGTTCATCGCCAAGGCACCGACGAACAACTCGGAGCCGTGCTCCTCGAACCAGGCGGCATTCTGGACTCCCCCCGTATCGCGCTGGCCGCAACCACCGGGGTTGCGAAGCTCCGGGTCTCCCCGTACCCGCGGGTGGCAGTCATTTCCAACGGGGACGAGCTGGTCGACGTCGGGCTGCCGGTGTTGCCCCACCAGATCCGCCCGTCCAACAACTACGGTATGATGGCGGCCTTGCTGCGGAGAGGATACGATGCCGTATCCAACGAACACCTGCCCGACGATCCGGACCGGATTGAAGCAGGATTGCGCCGGGTTCTGGCTGATCACGATGTGGTTGTGTTGAGCGGAGGCGTGTCGGCGGGAGACCGGGACTTCATCCCGCAGGCCCTGTCAAACCTCGGTGTCGAGAGTCTATTCCACAAGGTAAGCCAGCGCCCCGGGAAACCCATGTGGTACGGCAGGTCAAAGAGCGGACAACCTGTTTTCGCCCTGCCGGGAAACCCCATCTCCACCCTTGCCTGCTTCCATCGTTTCGTGCTGCCGGCGCTGGGCCGCATGATGGCGGCGACCCCGCCTGAACCGGCCTTCGCTCGGCTGGAAGAGTCCGAGACATTCGACCTGCCCCTCACCTACTTCCGGCCGGTTCGTGAATCCAACGGCGCGGACGGAACGTTGAGCGTTACGCCGGCCCGCTACCAGGGGTCGGGCGACCTCTCGGTGCTTGCGAAAAGCAACGGTTTTGTCGAACTGGAAAGCCGGAACAATACGTTCCCGGCCGGCACGGTGGTTCCGTATACAAGGTGGGGATAACACCTGCTCCCTCGACATTCCGGGCTCCAGAAACACGCCTCTCCTGTTTCCGGAAACGAATCAATCCGGGTTTCGGGGACCCCATGTCGAATCCTCCGCCGGCCCACACCTCTCGCGTTTTCCACGCATTGAAGATTTACTCCGGCCCCTGGATTCACAAGACTGGTGTGAATGAATGGAACCAAGGAAAATTTCTCCCATCTCGACGGGGAAGGTCGTCCGCAGATGGTGGACGTAAGCACAAAGGGGGAAACCGAGCGAAGAGCAACCGCGCAATCCATCGTGCGACTCCCCCTCCCCGTTCTGCGCCAGCTTGTCGAGAACCACCATCAGAGCCCAAAAGGACCGGTGTTTCACACCGCCATTCTCGCCGGCACGCTGGCCGCAAAAAAAACAGCGGACCTGATCCCGCTCTGCCACCCGATTGCCATCGAGGGATGCCAGATCGAGATTGAGGTCTGTAGCGACACCGACATCCGGGTCACCTGCGCCTGCAAGACAATGCAGAAAACCGGTGTCGAGATGGAAGCCCTGACCGGAGCCACCGTGGCCGCGCTGACAGTCTACGACATGTGCAAGGGGCTTTCGCACGAAATCGAGATTGTGGAGACGGTTCTGCTGGAAAAATCGGGGGGCAAGCGCGACTTCCGGCGAGGCGCATCGGTATGACACCGGTGGAGGACGAAACAAGGTGAAAATCACGGCAACCTGGCACGCCATCCTGCGGGAGCAGGCCGGATACAGCGAGGAGGAGGTTCAGACGAACGCATCCTCCCCAGCCGGATTATACCGCGAACTGGCGCCCGCCCGGGGGCTGCGCCTTCCCTCCGAATCCCTTCGTTTCGCCGTCACCGACGAAATCGCGTCGCAGGAGACCACGCTGCGGGATGGAGATCGTGTCGCATTTCTCCCCCCGGTGAGCGGAGGATAGGGACGTGCAGACCTTCCATCTCACCCCAACTCCCATCGTTCCCTCGCAACTCGAGCCCGAGATGGACAACGAGGCCACGGGCGCCCTAGTCACGTTTGTCGGGCGGGTGCGGAACCGGAACGAGGGGAAAAACGTCCAATTTCTTTTCTATGAGGGAGCGGACGGGATCGCCGGATCGGAGTTCGAAAAAATCAACAGGGAGACCCGCTCCCGCTTTGACATCGAGGACATTCGCTGCGTGCACAGAACGGGACGGCTTGAGCTAGGGGACATCGCCGTGTGGATCGGGGTTAGCGCCCGCCACCGTGGCGCGGCATTCGATGCATGCCAGTTTGTGATCGACGCGTTGAAACAGCGGCTGCCAATCTGGAAAAAGGAACACTACGCGGACGGAGACTCCGGATGGATCAATCACCCGTAGTGTTGACCATCCAGGCCGAAAACTCTTCGAGAAATGCAATGAACCCGTCCAAGTGCTCGACAGGAAATTCGTATTTCTCCACTGCATTCTGCAGCACGTTCTTGAAGCACCCCAGCCATACCTGGCGTGCCCGTTCGTCGATGGAAAAATGCAAGTGCCGCCGACGCATCATCGGAGGGCCGTACAGCTCTTGGTACAAGGGCGGCCCACCGAAAACGCCGACCAGAAACGCGGCATTCTTCCGGGACGCCGCCTTCATGTCTTCCGGGAAAAGGGGCCGCAGTTCGGACTCCTCCAACTCGGCATAGAAATCCTCCACCATCCGGAAGATGTTCTTCCGTCCCATTATCCCATAGATCTCCCGACTCGGTCCCCGCTGGGGGGGGCCACCGGGCGGAATATAAACATCCCGGTTCAGAGCAGCGCGTCCTTCCATCGATCCCCCCTGAATCCGACCAGCCCCACATCGTTCCCGATTAGAAAGGGCCGTTTCACCAGGTTCCCGTGCGTGGCGAGCAGATTGATCTTCTGGGCAACGGTCAGGATGGCCATTCGCTCGCTAAGACCCAGATTCCGGTAGGTTCCGCCGGATGTATTGAAGAGTTTCTTAAGATCCCCGCCCTGAAACTCGGCCATGCGGCGGAGTTCGGACCGGGTTGGAGGTTTCTCGCGGATCGGGATCTCTTCGAAGTCGATCCCTTTTTCCTCCAGAAAGTTCCGTGCCCTCCGGCAGGAGGAACAGCCATCGTACATGTATAGTCTAAACATCGGTGGCAAAGCAGAGCCTTGTGATCTCAATTTCAGGCCATGGTTACGGTCTCGCATCTTATGTCCAGCAGATTTTGCACGGTCGGTTTAAAACCTGTGCGTCCACGATGCTGATTGAACATCGATATTGTATTCAGTCACCTGCCACGGTTAGTTTGTAAACGACTCCACCCAAAAGTCGGAAACCAGAAACTGAAAATCCTTCTCACAGGCGCCGGCGGGCTGATTGGGGCCGCAGTGTATGACGAGCTCCGAAACCGGGGCCACGAGCTTTTGAGACTCGTGCGTCGCCCGGAAAATGATGAGACAGAGTTGCGATGGGATCCGGGTGCCGGCGGAGAAATTCGCGACCCCAGACTGGAGGAGCTCTCTGCGGTGATTCACCTGGCTGGCGAGTCGATCGCCGGCATCTGGTCAGCGGCAAAGAAACGCCGGATCCGGGACAGCCGGGTCCGGGGAACCGAACTGCTCGCACGCAGCCTCGCCATGTGCTCCCCCCCCCCCGCAAGGGAAATGGGCGCAAAGGGGGGAAGAAGTTACGGGACAACGGGGACCCGGGAGGGTGGAGAGGGGGGGAAGAGAGGACGGGGATACAGGGACGACG
>CAZTAB010000289.1:0-2233 GCA_964611475.1 uncultured Verrucomicrobiota bacterium
CGGCCTGTAAAGAACTTGATGAAAAGAAACTCATGGCAGGAACGAAAGTCGACACGGCGGAAAAGACCATGCGCACGCCCGATCCCCAGGTTTTTGCCGCCGGCGACGGCGCTTTCGGGCCTTCGACGCTGGTCCTCGCCATGTATCACGGGCATCGTGCGGCCTACTACATGAAGGCATTCCTCGAGGGGCGCACCGATCCCCCACCCTATCGTACTCCATACCGGACGCGACAGGTTCCGGTATCACAGGACCCGGAATGGGAAATTTTTCACCGCAGGGAGCAGCCCTTTCATGGCCTGGGAAAAAACCCCCAGGCATTTCCCGAGATCGAGTCTCCCTACACCCTGCAGAAGGCCAAGGAGGAAGCCGCGCGCTGTTACCGCTGCGACTGCGAGAATGGCACCCAGGAATACTCGGTCGGCAATCGCGAAGATATATTCGTCATGGCGCGGACCCCCGCCGGCGATGCCAACGGGCGCAAGGCCATGCTAAGCAAACGGCTCGCCACTCGGCCGAACCCGTTTCCCGAGGATCGCCCGGCGGTGATCGACGACATTCATTTCCTGCCTGCGAACCTGTCGCGGTTGGTGATCGATCCCTACCGGGATGCCTGCCGGACGACATCGGAGATCGGCCCCCTGACGCTGCAGGCGCCATTCCTGGTCACCGGGTTCGACAACGCCCCCGAGCAGGTGCGAATGGCATTGGGTCAGGCGCTCGCGACCCGGGGCTGCGCCTACTTGGGGCGGACGCGGCTGGGAGATCGGGCGGAGTGGTTGCAATACCCGGACGCCGGGGGCGGCATTGTGTTCCCCGGATGCGCATCTGAAAGGCTGGGGGTTGTCCTGCGGTCCGACGAACTGGAAAAGGGAATTCCCGCAGCACTGGATGCCGGGCATTCACTGATCGTCCTCGACGCCACACCCGGTATCAGCAAGCCGTGGATCGAGTTGCTGGGCGAGTTCGACCTGACGGTCATCCGCGACGCGATCCGGATTCTCCGCGAGCTGAAGGCGGAGGAACGTGTTGAACTCGCCTATTTCGGCGGCGTTCGCTCGGGCACCGACGCGGCCAAACTGATCGCCATGGGCTGCACCGCGGTCATTCTGGGGGCATCCATCGGCTTTGCCATGGGGGGTCAAATAAAGGACGGCTCGTTCACCTTCCCGCTGGACCGCACGACGGAGGAGCTGCAGGCGGCTGCGGATAATTACCTGAAGGCGTCCACCGGCGAAGCCTCCATGATGGCCCGCTGCACGGGAAAGACGAACATTCACAGCCTCGAGCCCGAAGATCTCCGCGCAATCACCATCCCCACCTCTGAAGACTGCGGGATTCCCCTGGCCGGGACGTAGTCCCCGCATCTCACCACGCGGGTCGCGTCGCTCGTTCAACAGATGTCTCACGCGGGACTGGCAAACGCAGATGGGCGCATGAACATGCCGACGCACAACGCGACGGCAAGAATCGGAATCCCGGTTGAGGTGCTCGTCAAATTATCCATATCTGCCCTTGAGCACCCTGCGTGCCGGAGGCCGGCGCTTCCGGCAACTGAAAAAAGGATGCTGGCCCGTGACGAGCCGCCGCCAACGGTCCGCCCCAGGCGGTCATTTACTCCGCAGGCCCTGAGCTGAACGACGGAAAGGTGCCCCATCGGCATCATCAGCGCGAACGCCACTTTCAGGGCTCCGCTACATTGGGAAGGAGCGCCCAAGCGCTCCGATGTGGGGCCCGGCGTGTTTTTCGCGACCCGGAAGCCTGGCGCTTCAGCCAGGTTTCAGAGGCGGTCGTATTTTTTTGCGCTGCCGCGTGCCTTGTCCACGGGGTACTTTTTTGCGTTTGCGGCCAGCTTCTGTTCAGCTGCCTCAAGGGGGTCAATGCCCAGTTGGTCAGACAACCGAAGCAGGTAAATAATACAGTCGCCAACTTCCTCGCGGACTTCGCCCCCTTTTTCGTCTCCTAACGACCGGCTTTCCTCCCCGGTCAGCCACATGAAATGCTCCATCAGCTCCGCCACTTCCACGCTCAAGGCCATGGAAAGGTTCTTGGGCGAATGGAATTGTTCCCAGTCGCGTTCGTCGGCAAAGGCCCGGATTCGCTCGGTGAGATCTGCCACGTTTGTTTTCACTTGTTCATTGTCTCCAATTTTCGAAGGGATGGAAACCATTTTGCCCAGAGGGCGACGACTAGAAGGGTCCCGATTCCGCCGCTGACCACGGAGACGACGGGA
>CAZTAB010000290.1:0-13339 GCA_964611475.1 uncultured Verrucomicrobiota bacterium
CACATCATGTTCTGGGAAAGCTCCTACGGTGCCCGGCTGGGCAAAGCCTTGTCGGAGAAAGTACTATGGGTGCGCGGCGCTCCCCTCACCTACGGAACCATTGACCAGAAAGAGACGACCTCGTCTGCAAGCGCACCGGTCCCGGTTTTCGCCAACACGATCGGGCTCGGGCTCTTCACCAAGCTTCGAGACTACGGCAAGAAGAACCCCGGCCGCTCGCACGCATTCTTCGGTCTCGACAACATCGAGGAACCGT
The DNA here is from genome assembly GCA_964611475.1 of uncultured Verrucomicrobiota bacterium. Taxonomy (GTDB): domain Bacteria; phylum Verrucomicrobiota; class Kiritimatiellia; order SLOV01; family SLOV01; genus CAUZEO01. Next base: position 257 of record CAZTAB010000290.1, read on the forward strand.
TGAAGTGGCAGCGCTTCATTGCCCAGTGCATGCTGATGATGGACAAGCCCGACCCGAGTTTCGGCGCCAGCTACGTTCCCACCATGCCCGGCGCCTACATCATCGCCCGCAGTCACGTCTACGACAGCTTCTTCGTCGCGTCGAAGTAGAAACGGGTCGAGGGACGCGCTGAGAACCTGGCGCGGAATTCATTCCGCGTCCGTGGCTGCCGCGGTAGGCCTTCGAAATTGCAAACCTGCTTCTCCCCCCATCGGCTGCTGAAACATCGAATTCTGCCCGAATCGATCCCACATGACGACCTTGCTTCAACCGAGAGGTCGCGGTAGGATACTGTTTCGTAATGAGTGGCACATCCAACGAGGAAATCATCGCACAATGGCGGGACGAGCCGGCCCCGCTACTTCCCGTCCTTCATGCGTTTCATGACCGCGATGGATCCTTGTCCGACGAAGCCTTGCACGAGGTGTCCGAAGGACTGAACATTCCCATCGCGGAACTCTTTGGGACCGTCACCTTCTATCATCACTTCTCCCGCGCGCCGGACGGCCGCAACGCCCCGCGCGTTTGCACCGGCTCGGTCTGCTGCCTCCAGGGCGGGCGCGAAATCCTCGCGGCCTTGAAGGACCGCAACGCCATCGCCATGCCGTGCGCCGGGCGGTGTGACGAACCGGTGCCGGTCATCCAGGGGAACGCCGTAGCCGTCGGCATCAACGCATCGGCATTGTCGACCCGGCCCAGCCCCCTCCCCCCGCCGAATCCGGGCGGCGTGGAGGAATGTGTATTTTCCAAGATCCGCGAGCCGGGCCGCTCCACCCTTGACGGCTATCGCGCCACCGGCGGATATGAGGGGTTGACCCGTGCGGTGAAAGACCTCACCCCGGAAGAGGTGATCGACCTCATCGCGGAAAGCAAACTGGCCGGACGCGGTGGCGCGGGGTTTCCCACGGGGACAAAATGGAAAGCGGTTCGCGAAGCGGACGGGACCCCGAAGGCCGTGATCTGCAATGCCGACGAAGGCGAACCGGGTTGCTTCAAGGACCGGGCACTGCTGGAGCATGACCCGCATGCAGTGATCGAGGGGATGGTCATTGCTGCGCGCGCGACCGGCGCGGAACTTGGCATCGTCTATCTCCGCTACGAGTATCCCGAGATCCAGCACATCCTCGAACGCGCGATTACAACAGCCGAAGCGGGCGGATTTGTCGGAGACAATGTCCTCGGCTCGGGAATGAGGTTCCGCCTCTGTGTCCGGCGCGGCGCGGGCGCCTACATCTGCGGCGAAGAAGGATCGCTGCTCAACAGCCTGGAGGGAAAACATCCGTTTCCGAGAAACCGCCCTCCCTTCCCCGTTACCCACGGGTTCGACAACAGGCCGACCGCGGTCAACAACGTCGAAACGCTTGCTTCCGTCCCGCACATCCTGCTGCATGGCGCCGGATGGTACGCCGGGCTCGGCCAAAACGGGCAAGCGGGGACTAAGGTCATTTCGCTCTCCGGCGACATTCAACGACCGGGCAACTACGAAGTGCCTCTCGGCATGCCGCTGAAGACGCTGCTCGAGGAGTGGGCAGGCGGAGCGCCGGAAGGACGGACGATCCAGGCCGTAACCATGGCAGGATTGTCCGGCGGATTCCTCGGCGGCGATGATTTGAACGTGAACCTCGACGAGCCGTCGGTGCGAGAGAAAGGTTCGATGCTCGGGGCGGCCGGGATTATCGTGTTCGATGACAGCCGCGACATGGTGGAGATGGCGCACGAGGCCATGGAATTCTTTGCCGACGAATCGTGCGGAAAATGTTTCCCCTGCCGGATCGGCACCCAGCGGCTCAAAGAACGCCTGGACGGACCGGCCGCATGCAATGACCTAGAAGACTGGAACGAGGAAGTGCGGGATATCGGCGACGTGATGCGCTCCACCAGCGCGTGCGGCCTGGGCATGGCCGCACCCCTGATTACCGACAGCCTGGTCAAGTATTTCCCCAATCAAGTTGAAAAAAGATGGGGAAAAGGCTAGACGCTACAACGCGATGCTTCTGAAGGCCACAAACGTCGAGACCCGCACGATGACCCTGGACGGGAAGGAAGTTTCCTTCCAGGACGGGGAGACCATTTACGAAGTGGCCCGCCGGCACCGAAAGGACATCCCCACCCTCTGTTACGATCCGCGACTCGAGCCATTCGGAGGATGCCGGCTGTGTGTGGTGCGCGTGGAAGGCGTTCGCAACCCGGTGGCTTCCTGCACCACCAAGGCGACGGAGGGAATGGGGGTTCACACGGCGCCGCGCGACATCGAAAAATGCAGGAAAACGCTCCTCGAGCTCGTGGTTTCGGAAAACCGCGAACTCGAGGTGGATCCGCTCAGCGGGTACGCGTCCCAGGAATTGACCACGCTGGTGGACCGATACGAGGCGCGAACGAAGCGGTTCCAGGGAAAGCAGTCGGGAACCTCCAACACCGACGACGACAATCCGTTCATCCTTCGCGACTACGACCAGTGCATTTCCTGTTACCGCTGTGTCCGCGTCTGCGCGGAGCAGGAGGGCGACCACGCGATCAACGTCATGGGACGCGGCTTCGGCACCCAGATCATTACCGAGTTCAATGCCAAGCTGCGCGATTCCGCCTGCACGTTCTGCGGGCAATGCGTGCAGACCTGCCCCACCGGGGCGCTGGGCGACAAGAAGGCCCTGCGCAACAAGGACATGCCGGGCACCGCAAAAAAGACGCGGACAATCTGTCCCTACTGCGGTGTTGGCTGCTCCGTCGACATCCTATCCAAGGAAGACAGGATCGTGGGTGTTCAGCCCGCCATGGACGGGCCGGCAAACCAGGGCGCACTCTGCATCAAGGGGCAGTTCGCCTTCGACTTCGTCCAGCATGAGGACCGGCTGAAAACGCCTTTGGTGCGCGGGGACGACGGAGATCTTCACGAAGCCACCTGGGAGGAGGCACTGGACCGTGCCGCCGCCGGATTTGCCCGGGCACTCGATCGACACGGCCGACACAGCATCTACGGCGTGGCCTCCGGCCGGGCACCCTCCGAAGCCGCCTACACCATGGGCAAATTCATCCGCGCGAGCTTCGGAACGAACTATATCGACAACTGCAGCCGTGCTTGACACGCCCCCACGGTGGCCGGTCTGGCCGCCACGATCGGCAGGGGAGCTATGTCCAACCCACTTGTGGACATGCAGAAGCCGGACGTTATTTTCTGCATCGGAACCAACATGACCGAATGCCATCCCGTCGCGGCGACGGGGCTCAAAAAGGCGATCGCGGCGGGCGCCAAAATGATCGTGGCAGATCCGCGCAGGATCCCGCTGGCTCGGATCTCGCAGCTTTACCTGCCGATCCGCGTCGGTTCCGACGTTGCGCTGCTGCTGGCCATGGCGCACGTGATCGATCGCGACGGGCTCCTGAACCAGGCGTTCATCGATGCGCGCACCACGGAGAACGAAACGTTCCTGGAGCACGTCCGGAAATTCACGCCGGAATGGGCCGAAACGATCACCGGGGTGCCGGCCGCCGACATCGAGACCGCGGCCCAGTGGTTCGGCGCGGCGGAACGGGGCGCTATCTACTATACGCTGGGCATCACCGAGCACATCTGCGGCGTGGACAACGTGCAAAGTCTTTGCAACCTGGCCCTCATGACCGGAAACATCGGCCGCGAGGGAACCGGCGTGAACCCGATGCGGGGACAGAACAACATCCAGGGAGCCGGCGACTCCGGCGCAATCCCCTCCAATTTCCCTGGGTTCCAGCCCTGCGCGGATCCGGACAACGCGAGGCGATTCTCGGAGTTGTACGGCCGCGAGATTGATGCCGAGAAGGGAATCACCAAGGTCACGGCGCTGAACCGGTGCGGCGATTCGATTCACGCGATGCTGATCAACGGAGAAAACACGGTGGTCTCGGATCCGGACCAGAAGCATTGCGAGCACGCGTTGCGGAGCCTGGATCACCTGGTGGTCATCGATCTGTTTTTGACCGAGACAGCTGAACTCGCGGACATCGTCCTGCCCGCGACCTCATGGGGAGAAACCGACGGCGTTTGCGTGAACACGGAACGGCGCGTGCAGCGGCTGCGGGCAGCCGCGCCACCGCCGGGCGAGGCGAAACCGGACTGGTGGATCATTTCGCAAATCGCCAAACGGCTGGGAACGCCGGGTTTTGACTACGATTCAGCAAAAGAAGTCTTCAACGAACTCTGCAGCATCTCCCCCATCTACAAGGGCCTGGATTGGGATCGGATCGAGCACGGCGAGTATCAGTGGCCCGTGCCGGAAAAAGACCACCCCGGTACGCCCGTGCTCCATCAGGACGAGTTCAAGAACGGCCGGGGCGTCTTCAAGGTGATCGGGTACCGGGATCCCGCGGAAGTGGTCGACAAGGAATATCCCGTGTGGCTGACCACCGGCCGTCGGCTGACGTCCTACCATACGCGCACGCAGACAGGCAGGGCCGCAGGCATCGATTACCTGCTGCCGGAGGAAACCCTGGAAGTGCACCCGGAGGACGTATCGGCCTGGGGACTCGAAGACGGCGCAACCTGCCGCATGGCGAGCCGCCGCGGAGAAATCAACATCAAGGTTCGCGCGACGGACCAGTCACAACCAGGCACCGTGTTCTGTAGTTTCAGCTTCAGCGACACACCGGTAAATATCCTGACCGGTTCAGGCTACGACCCGGTGACCGAAACAGCGGAACTCAAAGTCTGCCCCGTGCGTATCGAAGCGGTCGGGGGATAAAAGCGGAAGCGGCATCCCGCGTGTGAAACGGGACACCGCTTCCAGGAGAGGATCGCTACCGGTAGTCATGCCAACGTATCAGTAAGGAGCGGAGCACGGAACATAAACCAACGGTAGCGCTCGTAGCTGAGAGACAATATACGCTTGGCCCCTCCTTTTGTTTAATGCATCGAATTTGCCCATACGTTCCTGAATCAACCATGGGACACGAATTCCACGAAACGTTCGCGCTCATACGTCGCCCGACCTCACGACATGCGTGGCTCCGGAAACTCTCGGCTTGTCAGCACCCACCCCCCTGACCCCACCCTGGCGCGCCATCGCCTTTTGAACCGCAGGGGTTCGCGAAGGATCGAGAGTGAACCCATCCATGAAATCCGCGATTCCTTCCCGGACCCGCTAGGCAGCCCCGGGTTTGGCTTGACGCTCCGCCACATGCTACTACTGTATAAAAATACAGTACAAGAACTGGGGCGCCATGCCCCGTAGCGAAAAAGGAGCATGTCCAGTGAAAGAGCTGACCGCGCGCCAGGCGCAGGTTCTGGCATTTATCGAGCACTCTCAGCGGGACCGAGGGGAGACACCGACCCTTCGGGAGATTGCCGATCATTTCGGATTCAGCAGCATGAACGCGGCGCGGGACCATGTCCGGGCCCTGTGCCGGAAGGGAGTACTCCGGCAGCGGGCGGGACGGGCGCGGGCGTTGCAGGTGCAGACGCCGCTGCGGAAGATGCGGGCCCGGGTGCATGACATCCCCCTATACGGCGACATTCCCGCCGGTTTACCGGACGACCGGATCCAGGAGCCGGAGGGATGTATCTCGGTGGACGTGGAAACCCTGGGCATCCGCCCGACCGCCCGCACGTTTGCTCTGCAGGTTCGCGGCGACTCGATGATCGGCAAGCACATCCTAGACGGCGACTATGTCATCTGTGAACACGGACTCGTCCCGAAAACCGGCGACGTCGTGGCCGCACTAATCGACAACGAGAGCACGCTCAAAACCTTTCTCCTCCGCGACCGCAGACCCTGCCTCCGCGCGGAGAACCCCAAGTACCCAAAACTCATCCCCGCCACCGATCTCGTCATCCAGGGCACCGTCGTCGGCGTGATCAGAAAACTCGGATTATTGCGCTGACCGGGCACAAGGGATGTGTATTCGACAAACCCCTGAAGCTCGAACGGAAGACGGCGAAAAAGATTTACCGCGGAGCCAACAGCGTGGCGAAAACGATTGTTCACCTTGATGCGGATGCTTTTTTTGCCTCCGTGGAGCAGGCGGCCGATCCACGGTTGCGGGGGCGGCCGATCGCGGTGGGTGGGGAGAGGCGGGGGATCATTGCATCGGCGTCGTACGAGGCACGCAAGTATGGGATCCACACGCCGATGCCCACCGCGCAGGCGCGCAAGCTCTGCCCGAAACTGGTCCTGTTGCCGGGAGATTTTGAAAAGTACGAACAGTTCTCCCGCTGGATGTTCTCGTACGCCTACGACGTCACCCCCCATGTAGAGATCCGTTCCATTGACGAGGGATACCTCGACCTCAGCAGCTCCCGGCAGGCGCCCCGCAACGTGGCGGAAACCGTCCGGCGGGCCATTTCCCAGGGCCTGAGAATCTCGATCAGCGAAGGCATCGGCAGCAATAAACTGGTGAGCCAGATCGCGTCCAAGCTCCAGAAGCCCCGCGCGCTGGTGCAGGTAGACCCGGGAGAGGAAAAAGGGTTTCTACATCCCCTCCCCAACCACTGGCTCCCGGGGATCGGTCCTTGCACTGCAGTCCGCATGAACGCGGCAGGCCTGACCCGCATCGGGCAGATCGCCGCCACGCCGGTCGACTGCCTCGCGCTGCTGGTGGGCTCCCGGGCGGCCGTCCTCCGCGAGCTCGCCAACGGCATTGATGACCGGCCCGTCGAACAACAGGCGGCCCCAGCCAAATCCTACGGATGCCAGCACACGTTCGAAGAAGACATCATCGATGAAATGGTCATCGAGGCAACCCTCCGGCGCATGACCGACCGCCTGATGGCCTCTGCTCGCGATGACCACCGGATGGCGCGCACCATCACTGTCAAGGTCCGCTTCAACGACATGACAGAACAGCAGCGAAGCGAAAGTCTCGCCGAGCCAACCGATCTCGAGACCGACGTCTACGGGCGTCTGCGGCCGTTGCTGCGCGCCGCGTGGGACCGGCGAATCAGTCTGCGCATGGTGTCCCTGAAACTCTCCAACCTGTACGCCGCCTATCCGCGGGCCGAACTCCCCCTCAACGGTCCCACCCGAACCTACGACGCACGCCACCGCCTGGCCAGCGTCGTCCAGGAACTCCGCCAGGCCTACGGCACAAGCGCAGTCATGCGCGGCCACGACCTGCAGCTGAACTCCCCCCCGCCACGGGAACACGCCCCGGCGCCATGTCCCAAGCCACCAGTCCCGACCCCCTCCCCTCCCCCCTTCATCCCCCTCCGCGCGCACAGCTACTACTCTTTCCTCGACTCTCTCCTGTCGCCGGAGGAGATCGTGGCACTGGCAGCCAGGTACGAATGCCCCGCCGTCGGCATGACCGACACCGGAAACCTGCATGGCGCCATCCGTTTCGCAAAAGCGGCACAGGCAGCCGGAATCCGTCCGCTCATCGGTGCGGAAATCGAAATCGACCGGGCTCCGGTTCTTCTCTACGCCGAGGACCGGGCCGGATACGCGAACCTCTGCCGGATCCTCAGCGGTCATCCGCCCGGCCACCCTGCCCGGTTTGTGAAAAGGAAATTCGACTTCAACACCGCGGGCCTGATCGCGATCAGCCCGAATGCAGCGCTGTCACGTCACTTCCCAGGCGCCTTCTATGATGCCGTGGCCGCGCCATCCATCCGCTATGCGGCCTCGGGGGACCAGAATGACTTCGAAATCCTCCAGAGCATTCGTACCCTTTCGCTTCTCAACCAGCCCCACCCCGGGAAACGGAGCGGCATCCACGCCTTTCCCAACCCACGAACAATGCGAGAACGATATAGGGACCAGCCGGGGCGGATCACCCGCGCACGCGAAATCGCGGAACGGTGCGAGTTCGCTTTCGAGTTCGGGACGATGCAGATCCCCCCGTTTCGCGTGCCCGCCGGCATGACCGCGCACGGGTTTCTCCGCAGCCTGGTGCTGCGGGGCGCAGAAACCCGGTACGGGACCGGCAGTGCCCGGGTGCGACCGCAAATCGAGCAGGAACTGGGGATGATCGAGCAGGTCGGGTACGAAGAGTACTTCCTCGTCGTGTGGGACCTGCTTCAGGCCTGCCACGCACAGGAAATCGAGTGGGTCACCCGGGGCAGTGCCGCCGATTCGCTAGTCTGCTACTGCCTTGGCATCAGTGATGTCTGTCCCATCCGGTTCGGACTCGACTTCCGGCGCTTCCTGAACCAGGAGCGGATGCAACTGGACAAGCTGCCGGACATCGACATCGATTTCGCGCACGACCGGAAGGATCACGTGATCGACCTGCTATTCGAGAAATACGGAGCCGAGCACGCCGCCGTAGTGGGCGGATTCACCACCTACCAGTCCCGCAGCGCGCTGGGCGACGTGGCCAAGGTCCTCGGTGTTTCCGAACAAGAGGTCCGCCGGGTAACCGCCATGATCCCGAACCTGCGGGCGCGGGATCTGGACAGCGCGCGAACACATGTTCAGTGCAGCGACGTTCCGTTCGAAGAGGAGCCATACGCCATGGCCTTCCGGCTCGCCCGTCGGCTTGACGGATTTCCACACAACCCCAAGATGCATCCCTGCGGGGTCGTGCTGTCGCGCGAGCCCATGTTCCACCTGACCCCCACCTTCACTTCACCCAAGCACTACCCGGTCACGCACTTGGATATGGACGCGGCGGAAGAGGTCGGCCTGGTGAAGATGGATATCCTCGCCCAGGGTGGCCTGGCGGTTCTTCGCGACACGTCCGACATGCTGGAGGAACGCGGCCTGAACGTCGACTACCGGACGTGCTCGGCACGCGGGATGAGGAATCCAGCGAGGGAAACGCAGGCGCCGGGCACCGGAATCGGCGCAGAAACCAGGTCCCCGGATCCCACATCCCGCCTCCCGTTCTCCGACCCACGCATCTGGGACCTGATCTCCTCCGGACAGGCCCGGGCAGTGCATCACATTGAAAGCCCGGCGATGATCAGCCTGTGCCGCATGTGCAACGTGCGGGACATCGACACGCTCATTGCGGTGGTAAGCGTGATCCGGCCCGGCGCGGCGAACGAGCAAAAGAAGCAACAGTTCACCCGGCGGTACCAGGGCATTGAACCGGTAACGTATCCGCACCCGTCTCTCAAGTCCTGCCTCCGGGCAACCTTCGGCATGATCATCTACGAAGAGCAGGTTCTACAGGTCTGCGACGCCTTCGCCTCCATGTCCCCGGGTGACGCAGACCGGTTGCGGCGCGCGCTGAACAAGCGCGACTGGGACAAGGTACGGGACTTGGGCAGGCGGTTCTGGACATCGGCCCGGGCCTGCGGCCACGCGGAGGAGGAGATTAAAACGGTTTGGCTGTTCCTTTGCGGATTCAACGGCTTCTCCTTCTGCAAGGCGCACAGCGCCGCCTACGGAGTCGAGGCGTACCAGGGCGCATGGATGAAAAGCTACTTCCCTGCCGAGTTCATGGCCGCGGTATTGACGAACGGAAAAGGATTCTATTCACCGCTGGTCTACGTGCTGGAGTGCCACCGGCTGGGATTTCGCATGCTGCAGCCCTGCGTCAACGACCCCGGGCCGGGATACCGTGTACGGGACGGGAACCGGATTCGCGTCCCCTTGTCCCGCATCAAGGGCCTGAACGTGCGGCTTCAAAAACGAGTCCTTCGGGAACGTCGATGCAATGCCTTCGCCTCCCTCCACGATTTTCTCTGCCGCGCCCGCCCCGGCCGGGAAGAAGCGGAACTCCTGCTCCGTGCCGGCACCCTCGACATCTTTGCCGGCCGGCCACCCGCCGGAGGGATTTCCCGCACGCCACTGTTCTGGGACATCCAATGGCTCACCGGAACGTCCGCTACGGACATCCTGGGACAGCCTTCCCTTCTTGACGACCGTGCGGATCATCCCCGACCCGCGGTCTCCCTGACCGAGCCCACCCGGGTCGAGCAGCTCCACGCGGAGGCCGACCTGCTCGGCTTTACGGTCAGCGGCCACCCGCTCGACCGCTATCCCGACATCGCGTGGGAAACCTATTGCCCGGTCGTCGGGCTCCGGAAACACCTGGGGAAGGAAGTGACCTGCTGCGGCCTGATCATCATCGATCGCGTGGTCAATCACCACGACGGGGAACAGATGAAGTTCATCACGCTCGCCGACCGCACCGGGTTGGTCGAAACGCAGCTGTTCCGCAACGCGTACAGGAAATACGGCCTGGTCACCGTGCGCTACCCGGTCCTCGAAATCACCGCCACCGTCGAGCCATTCGACAACGAAAACGGCTTCACCCTGAACATCCGCCGGGCGGGGAAACCGCGGCAACGGCGGAATGGACCCGAACAGGAGACGGCGAGGAAGAAGTAGGTTCCCATTCAGCCTTCAACGTCCCCAATCATCCTGACACCTGGAATTCCCCCCGTTCTCCTCGTTGCCTTGTGTTCAAAGTCCGTTCAAAACTCCATCATTCCAGGCGACCGGGGAAAGGGGATGACATCGCGGATGTTGGCCATGCCGGTGGCGAACTGGATGGTCCGCTCGAACCCGAGGCCGAAGCCGGCATGCGGCACGGTGCCGTATCTGCGAAGATCCAGATACCACCAGTATTCCTCTTCGGGCAGGCCTGCTTCCTGCATCGCATCGCGCAGCACATCGATCCTCTCCTCACGCTGGGCGCCTCCGACAATTTCCCCGATACGCGGGACCAGCACATCCATCGCGGCGACCGTCTTCCCGTCGTCGTTCCGCCGCATGTAAAAGGCCTTTAACTCCCGCGGGTAATCCGTCACCACAACCGGGCGCTGAAAATGCTTCTCGCACAGGAACCGCTCGTGTTCGCTCTGCAGGTCACTTCCCCACTGGACCGGGAATTCGAAGGATTCGCCACTACGCCCAAGAATTCCGACCGCCTCGGTATAGGTGACCCGCTCGAACTCCCGGTCGACCACCTGCTCCAGAGTGGCAACAGCCTGCTTGTCGATCCACTGGTTGAAAAAGGCCATATCTTGGGGGCACTCAGCGAGCACCGCGCCAAAGATGTACTTGATATATGATTCCGCCAGGTCCGCGTTGCCCAGGAGATCGCAAAACGCCATCTCGGGCTCGATCATCCAGAACTCGGCGAGATGCCGGGAGGTGTTCGAGTTTTCCGCACGGAACGTGGGCCCGAACGTGTACACGTTGGTCATGGAGCAGGCGTAGTTTTCCGCCGCGAGCTGTCCACTGACAGTGAGATAGGCTGCCCGCCCGAAAAACTCCGCTGAGTCGCCAGCCGCCGAGGAGTCCTCCGAAGTCACCCGGAACAGGGCGCCCGCCCCTTCACAGTCACTGGAGGTGATGATCGGCGTCTGAAGATAGAGGAATTCCCGCTCCTGAAAGAACCGGTGGGTCGCCATGGCCAGGCAGTTCCTCACCCGGGCGACCGCCCCGAACGTGTTGGAGCGCGGCCGCAAGTGCGCGACTTCGCGGAGGAATTCCATCGAATGCCGCTTTTTCTGAAGGGGATAGCTGTCCGGATCCTCGACCCAGCCCAGAACGTCGATGCGGGATGCGTGAACCTCGACCGACTGCCCCTTGCCGGGTGATTCACGGAGCATCCCCTCAACGCGAACGCTGCAGCCGGTGCCAAGTTGGGAGATCTCGGTCTCGTAGTTGGGCAGATCGCCGTTGGCAACGACCTGGATTCCCTTGAGACTCGAGCCGTCATTGATTTCCAGAAACGAAAATCCGCCCTTGGAATCGCGCCGCGTACGCACCCAACCCTGCAGTGCCACATCCGCTCCGAAATCCGTTCTCTGGAGCAGATTCCCAATGCGATACTCTGGGGTCAGAACTTTCATAGAGGTCGCCTCCAGCGCGTGGATTATCCACGCAAACCTTTGTAAAACAAACAGTTACAAATATACCCAGAGGGATGAATCCCCTGAAATATTCTCCTTTATGTCGCTTTACAACGACAATCGCCCTCCTGTATATTCCCGCCGAACCAGAAAAGGAAGAAAGAGTAACAAGCAAGAAAGAAGGACAGACGGGTCCTATAGAGGAATATGGAATCTGCAGTAAAGGAGTCGATCAAGGGAGAGTACCGGATTCACGAACGTGACACCGGCTCGGCCGAAGTACAGATTGCCCTGCTGACCGAACGGATCAAGGAGCTGACGCGTCATCTGCAGCAGCATTCCAAGGATCACAGCTCCCGACGTGGCCTGATCATGATGGTCAATCGTCGGCGTCGGCTTCTCGACTACCTGAACAGCACGGATTCCAAGCGTTATCGCGCGCTGATCGAGCGCCTCGGACTGCGGCGCTGAGCTGCGGTCATTCCCCTCCTGAGACAGCAATCAACTCGTGCATCCCCGCTTTTGCCGAGAGGGCGTGAATTCACGCCCTCGAGACGCGGGTGTGCCGCTTAGAATACATTCCCGCTGGAACCCGTCACCAGAAAGGAAACCATGCTCGGAAACACATCCGTAAACATTGAAATCGGTGGAAAATCCATCACTCTGGAAACGGGACTGCTCGCAAAGCAGGCATCCGGATCCGTCATCATTCGCACGGGCGACAATGTACTCCTGTCGGCCACAACCATCAGTAAATCACCCCGCGAGGGAATCGATTGGTTCCCGTTGCAGGTCGAGTACCGCGAGAAGTTTTATGCGGCGGGCCGCTTTCCCGGGGGGTTCTTCAAGCGCGAGGCGCGACCCGGCGAGTTCGAGATCCTGACGGCCCGTGCAACCGACCGCCCGATTCGGCCCCTTTTCCCGGAGGGGTTCCACAACGACGTGCAGATCTTCAACCAGCTCCTGAGCACGGATGGCGAAGAGATCGTGGACATTCTCAACATTAACGGGGCCAGCGCCTCGCTCATGCTCTCCGACGCGCCGTTCCAGGGCCCCATCGCCGCGGTTCGAATCGGTCGCGTCGACGGGGAGTTCATCATCAACCCGACGCACGCACAGATGGAGGAAAGCGACCTGAACCTCACCTACGTGGGGACGCGCGATCTTCCTGCGATGATCGAGGGCGATGCCAAGGAGGTCAGCGAAGCCGAGATGCTGGCCGCGATGAAACTGGGCCACGAAGCGGTGGTGCAGCTTTGCAATGCACAGCTCGAGCTCCGGAGAAAAGCCGGCAAGGAGGACAAAGTTGTCGATGTGCCTGCGCC
>CAZTAB010000291.1:0-2749 GCA_964611475.1 uncultured Verrucomicrobiota bacterium
CCGTGTCTTCCTCCTGAGGTACCATCTCTCCTCCCGGATATTACCCGAGATTTGTTGTTCCCTCATGACAGGAGTTTACGACCCGAAGGCCTTCATCCTCCACGCGGCGTCGCATCATCACGCTTTCGCGCATTGTGAATGATTCTCGCCTGCAGCCTCCCGTAGGAGTCTGGGCAGTGTCTCAGTCCCAGTGTGGCTGACCATCCTCTCAGACCAGCTACCCGTCTAAGCCTTGGTGGGCCATTACCCCACCAACAAGCTGATAGGCCACGGGTTCATCCCAAAGCGGCAGGTCCGAAGATCCCCACCTTTAAAAAATCCCGCATGCGCGGGACGATCCCATCCGGAATTACCCCTCCTTTCGGAGGACTATCCCGAACTTCAGGGCAGATTACCCACGTGTTACTCACCAGTTCGCCACTCTCACATATCGTCTTCACCCGAAGGATCCGTCGACATGATCCCGTTCGACTTGCATGCCTAATCCACGCCGCCAGCGTTCGTTCTGAGCCAGGATCAAACTCTCCATTAGAAAAGTTCACGTCACCCCGATCCGAAAACCGAGGTGATCGATCCATTGATTTAATTATTTAAGGAACGTTCATGAAGCTCGCACGAGTTCTTCGCACAAGTCGCACCACTTCTGAATCGAAGTGAATGCTCAGAATATTCTGATTTCAAAGAACAACCCAATAGCGCAAGGATCTGATCCCCCCCGTCTCGTGCTTCAAGCACGCCGACTGGAGGAGACGATGGTCCTCGCTCGAATCGCCCGGGAACGAGTCCCGGTTGATCCTCCCTGATCCGCAAAAAAGACTAGAGGCTGACAATATTTCTGTCAAACATCGCTGGGCAATAGGGAACACTGATCCGTTCCAACATCCTCACCCATTCCTCTGCAGAACAGGCCGCGCATAGTGAGGCTTCCCCACCTGAAAGCAAGGGCATTGTGGAAAAAAATGAAAATATTATTATCTCTTGACAAATCGAAGGCGTAATCAGGCAGCACCGTACGCCGGTAGAAACAATAAAAGAAAGAATGAGTCGCACGGAAAAAAAGTTTTCCCGGGAGAGTCTCAAGTGTGCCCGTAGATGGGTTCACCACATAGGTGATCTACCTGGCACTGGCAACGTGGCTGCGACCGGGGTAATGCCGGAATACCCAATGCGGGCGGTGCAGGCTGCATGAACCGGCGCACCGGTCCACAGGCTGAAACTGGGATCATGTCCGAATCCTTGCGTGCAGACCACACAGAGGAACCCTGCGCTATGGAGGGTCCCGAAGTTTTCGGATCAGTTGATTGGTCGATCCATCGTGCGCAAGAGTCGGTTCGTCCGGGTCTGACAACTCTCCGAGCACGCGTTTCGCCAGCACCTTTCCCAGTTGGACCCCCCATTGGTCAAAGGAAAAGATATCCCAGATCACGCCCTGGGTGAAAATCTTGTGCTCATACAGCGCAATCAGCTCGCCAAGAACACGTGGAGTCAGTTTTTTTGCGAGGATCGAGTTTGTCGGCCGGTTCCCGGGAAACGTTTGAAACGGCACGAGATCTTCTGCCACACCCTCGCCCCTCAGTTCCCCTGCATTCTTCCCGAAGGCGAGCGCTTCGGTCTGCGCTACAAAATTCGCCATCAATTTCCGGTGATGGTCCCCCAGCGGATTGAGTGATTCCTGGAATCCAATAAAATCACAGGGAATCAGTTTCGTCCCCTGATGGATGAGTTGGTAGAACGCGTGCTGGCCATTGGTGCCCGGCTCACCCCAGATCACCGGCCCCGTGCTCCAATCCACCATGTTGCCTGACCGTGAAACCCTCTTCCCGTTGCTTTCCATGTCTCCCTGCTGGAGGTACGCGGGAAACCGGTGCAAATACTGGTCGTAGGGAAGAATGGCATGCGTTTCCGCATCAAAAAAATTATTATACCAGACGCCCAGCAACGCGAGAATGACCGGCATATTCCTGTCGAGCGGCGCTTCCCGAAAGTGCTTGTCCATCACGTAAAACCCCTCGCGCATCGCGAGAAAGTTTTCCACGCCCGCGTAGAGCATTACCGGAAGGCCAATCGCGGACGAAAGCGAGTACCGCCCGCCCACCCAGTCCCTGAACTCAAACATATTTGCCGGATCAATCCCGAATTCGGCTACGGCGGGCATGTTTGCCGACACCGCGACGAAATGTCTTGAGACGGCGGACGCGTCACCCAATGCCGATAGGCACCAATCCCTGGCCGAGGATGCATTGGTCATCGTTTCCTCGGTGGAAAACGACTTGGAAGCAACGACGAACAGCGTCTCCGACGGATCGAGACCTCGAATTGTTTCCGAAATATGCGTTCCATCCACATTGGAAACGAAGAAGGCCCGAAGGGCCGGATTGCTGTACGACTCCAGGGCTTCGCAAGCCATGCAAGGCCCCAGATCTGATCCCCCGATTCCAATGTTGACGATGTTTCGAATCGGCCGTCCCGTATAGCCCCTCCATGCTCCGGACCGGACCCGGCCCGAGAACTCGCACATCCGGTCCAGCACTTCCTTCACGCGAGGCGCCACGTTGACCCCATCCACGCGGATGGAACGGCCCGATAGGTCACGGAGCGCAACATGCAGCACCGCACGCCCTTCCGTGGCGTTGATTTTCTCCCCCAAGAACATCGCCTCGATTTCCCGTCGCAACCCCGAGGTCTCGGCCAGATCGAGCAACCTCCGAAGAGTCTCCTCCGTCACCCGGTTCTTCGAGTAGTCCAGAAA
>CAZTAB010000292.1:0-11850 GCA_964611475.1 uncultured Verrucomicrobiota bacterium
GCCATGGACTAGGGGCCTGCTCCTCTAAGTTCACCCGGTGGGTTAAGTGCCTGGCCCAGAGAAATTTTTCCCATGCGAAGGTGAAATGAACGCAGCAAGGGTGTAGTATTGAAGTCATGAAGCTAACGCGCCGATTCTTTCTCAAGTCCTCCGGCGCGCTTTTTGCCTATACGGGCATTGCGCCCCTTGACGTAGTGCGGGGAATCGAGCATGTGGATGAGCAGCCCGTGGCCGCGGGCAAGACGTTGGTCGTGATTTTTCTGCGGGGAGGGATGGATGGCCTGAATTTAATCATCCCGTTTCGCGACAGCGCCTACTACCGGATGAGAAACGCAATCGCCATTCCGGAGCCGGGCGTCGGTCCGGGCTCGTCGTTGGACCTGGATGGGTTTTTTGCGCTCCACCCCCGCGCTGCGCCGTTGCTTCCGATGTTCAAATCAGGTTTGGCGGTGGCCCTGCAGGCGGTTGGGTACGACCGCAACACCCGGTCTCACTTTGAGGAACAGGACACCTGGGAAACCGGGGTCATCGGGAACACGATCCACTCCGATGGATGGCTCAATCGTCACCTTTTGACATCGAAGGGACACGGCGCGATCCGCGCCGTGTCCATAGGAAATACGCTGCCGCGGATTCTTCAGGGCAACGCGGCTGCATATGCCATTCGTGGTTTGCAGGATATCAAGCTGCCCGGGGCACCTGGGCAACAGGATGTCATTGCTGCGGCGCTGGAGCACAGCTACACCCATGCGCCGCAGGATCATGTGGATCCCGCCTTGGACCTCCTTTCGCAAACAGGGCTGGACACGCTTTCCGCCATACGCCAGCTTCGGGCCGTCTCCAGGCGAAGCTACCGTCCTGCGGTGGAGTATCCAGGTGGAAGGCTCGGGAACTCCCTCCGCGAGGTTGCTCGGCTGATCATGGCGGTTGGGGGGCGGGTGGTCGCCGAGGTCGACTATGGCGGCTGGGATACGCACAACAGCCAGGGGGGGGTGGAGGGCCCATTCGGAAACCTGGTGCAGGGGCTTGCGGATGCAGTGCAAGCATGCACGCTTGACCTGGAGGACCGGATGGACGATGTGCTGCTTTTGACCCTCAGCGACTTTGGCCGTACCGCCCGCGAAAACGTATGCTTGGGCACGGATCATGGGTGGGCTAATTGCATGCTTGCTGTTGGCGGCGCGCTTTGCGCGCCGCCGTCCAGCGAGGAGCGCAGGGTAATTGGGACGTGGCCCGGGCATGAGCCCACTCAGCTAAACCAGGGCCGGGACCTGCTTCATACTACGGACTTTCGCGATGTGCTTGGCGAGGTGGTCCGCGTGCACCTGGGAAATCCGAACCTGGAGACTGTGCTTCCAGGGCATATGTTCAAGCCTGTTGGGTTGATTGCGCCGCCCAAATCCGCGACATGACGGGTCCTTTAGGATTCGGGCCCTGCAACCTGTGCTGCTGTCGTTAAAGCCTGTGACATCCCGGGCAATCCAGTGATATGTTGGCCCGGAATGAACCGGCGGGATTCCATTTCAAAAATTTCTTTCCACGGCGGGCACAGTGGCCAGTTTTGCAGCCATGCCGAGGGCATGCTTGAAGACATCGTCAAGGCATATATGGCCGCGGGCTATTCCCTTGTCGGAATCACCGAGCACATGCCTCCTCTTGATGACCGTTTCCTGTATTCTGACGAACGAGTTGCCGGTCTCGACGCAAAAGCCCTTCAGGAAAGGTTTAGCCTCTACATGGAAACCTCGCGGGCTTTGCAGCAGGAATACCGGGACCACATAGGAATCAGGGTCGGCTTCGAGACGGAGTGGTATTGTGGCGCCGGAGAGTACATCAAAAAATTGGTCAAGGACCATGCCCCGGATTACATCGTCGGCTCGCTTCATCATGTTTCGGACATGCCAATCGATACAACCCCCGAGGATTACGCGAAGGCAGCCGGCGCGCTGGGGGGGCTGGACGCGCTGTATGAGAGATACTTCGACGAACAACTCCAACTGGTCGAAACCGTGAGGCCTGCGATCGTTGGGCACTTTGATCTGGTTCGGATATTCGACCCTGATTACCGACAACGCCTCCAGTCCAGGATCCTCGCCCGGAAAGTTGCACGCAACCTGCGGGTGATAAAGGAGATGGGCTTGAGCCTGGACTTCAACCTCGCCGGGTTCGACAAACCGGGGGGCGAGCCCTATCCGACTCTGTCTGTTCTCGAACAGGCGCTGGGGATGGGGATCCCTGTTGTGCCCGGGGATGATTCCCATAGTCCCGGGACCGTGGGACGGTATTGGGGGAGAGGACTTGAAATGCTCCGCGCAAGGGGGGCAAGCTTCGATTGGGAGGCATCGTTGAAACACATCGGGGCGGACAACAGGTGATATTCTTCAGTGCTGCCGCGGCGGGCCGTTGTCGCGCATACGAAGTGGATCCGGCACATCGCGCTACTGGTTTTCCTTGTCTCCCCTGCTTTCGGAAAAGGCGCGGCCAGCTTGGACGTGCTCCTCGGCAGTCTTGCTTTCCCATGCCTCGAAAAGGCTGATTGTATGGCTGCCCCCTTTTGAGGTGGGGCCGCCCGCGCGCTGAAAGGGGCCGGCGATGCCGGCCATCCAGCCATTCTTGGCCGCAGTATGAGGCTCGAGCATTTTGAAGCGAAACAGGAAGTAATCCGCCGGCGAGGTCCCTTCCTTCTCGACCGTGGAAATGTACATGAACTGGATTTCATCCGGTGCCCGTCCCAGCGCGTTGGGGCAGGAGAGCCACTGCACCAGCCTCGATTCGGCGAGGAGCATCTGGCTTTCGTAACGGTCGGGAAACAGATCAAGCCGGAATCTTCTTCGAAATTCCCCATACAGGATGCCCCGTGTAGCGGAGTGGGCGGCAATTCGGTCGATCACTAGGGGCTCCACTTTCTCGCCATGCGCAACCAGTGATATCGCAGCATAGCATTGCAGGTGGGGATCGGGGGATTCGAGGCATGAATGAAGTGCCTTCCGGGCATCGGCAAAGGGCAGGTGCTGCATGACATCCAACAAAACAATCATATCGTTTCGCAGTCGGATGTAATCCTCGTGGTGCATCCAGTCCGTGCTGTCCGGATATTCATATGCCGCGAGGTCGTCCATACAAGCATTGAAGTCCCTGGCCAGCGTGTTCGCCATCTCTTCCATGCCCATCTCCAGGGACCATCCCCCGGAACAGAGGGCATTGCAGAGAAGCCAGATGGGACGACGGAATTGGGGGATCTGCGTGAATTTCATGAGTTCAGGAAAAAGAACATCGAGGTGGCGCGGGATGGAGTCGTAGTCTCCAGTGCGCAGTTCGGGCCTTGGATCCAAAGCCGCGCAGTGTTGGACCAGCGCGACGAAGTTGGTCGCAGCATCCCGGGTCTCGATGGTTGCCAGGTAGTTCAGGCCGGCGCGCTTGGCGGGAAGAGCCCAGGATTCAAATGCTTCGCAGATCGCGGCAACGGATGCCGGTGAATGCTGGTATGCCGCAAGCTCAATGAGGCGAACCTGCGGGTCTTCACCGGGCTCCTTCGACAGGAGCGGAAAATCATTTTGAGAATAATTGATGAGCTCTAGCGCGACGCGGGTGCTGACTCCCTCCTCGGAGTATCGCTTGAGTGTTGCTAGAGCAGACGTTCGCGACTCCTTGTCTTCTTCTCCAAGCTGTGACATGAGGGCCGGTAATTCAGACAACAATCGGCGCTCAGAGTCCAGAGACTTGCGAATGGAGTCGAGGTAGAACCGGATTTCCTCGCCCCGAGGACAATTCTCGATTCCCCTTTCAAGCCATTCGATCGATCGCTCAAGATTCCCGGCTGATTCGTGCAGAACAGCGAGATGCCAGTAGCCCTTGATGCTTTTGGGGTTTCTCCTGACGTATTTCCGGAGTGAATGCTGCGCGGTCTCGAACGAACCCTCTTCACGATGATGAATTGCATGCTGAAGGCGGGCCTCGTGGGTCCTTTCGGTTATAAATGGTATGCCACCTTGGGCGCTAAGGATCAGTACGCAGGATGCCAGGACACATGGAAGAAGGATGCCCACTGCCGTGCGGCTGCCACCGGCAGCCACATGACGGCGAAACAACGGCAACCCAATAAGCCCAAAATAGATGGCCGCAGCCGTATTGATCGCGATCCCACCCATGGCGGCCAGATAGAAGCTTGGAGCCAGGAAAATCAGGGTTTGTAACGGAACGAAAAAGAGGATACAGGATACGATCCAGTGCCTCCGACGCTGTTCCATTCCCAACCGGCCATAATTGATAGCCTGTAGAACTCCGGAGAACAGGAAGGAGGTCAGGCACCCGATCCACAACAGGCATCTGGGGCTCCAAAGCGCATAATCCGGCTGCGGACTGCTTCTCGGGGGAGGGGGGGGCGGTATGTGGAATGCCTCCGTCATGTGGTGATCAGATCAGTTCGGAAAAAACCGCGTCGCTGACAAAAAGCCCCTTGTCCGTGAGTCTCAACCTGTCACCTTCTCGTTCCAGATATCCCTCGTTTTCCAGCATTTCCAGCGGTGCCCCGCACAAGGCCTCAATCTCGAATCCAGTGTCGTGGAAAAATCTCGTTGTGGACACTCCGTCTGTTCGCCGAAGGGAGAAGACAAGGGCCTCGCGGGCCTTTGCCCTGGAATCGAGGCGTTCCTCCAGGCTGCGGGCCGAATGCCCAGCGAGGAGCCTCTCGCAATACTTGCGTATGCTCTTCACATTCTCGTAGCGGGCTCCACGCCAATTGGAAGCCGCCGACGGTCCGATCCCAATGTACTGCCCGCTTCCCCAGTACAGTCGGTTGTGGAGGCATTGAAAGCCTGGTCGCGAAAAATTGGAAATCTCGTACTGACTGTACCCCGCGTCATTCAAGGTTTTTCGAACGGTCTGGTACTGGCGGCGCGTATCTTCGCCAGACATTTCCTGCACGTACCCTTGCTTGCGCAAGTCCTCGAGACCGGTCCCGGACTCGAACGTTAGACAGTAGCAACTGGCGTGTGCTGGCGAGAGCTCTATCATTCCGCGCAGGTCCCGCAGCAATGTCTCCTCCGATGACCCCGGAATGCCAAACATCAGGTCGAGGTTCAGGTTTGCAAGTCCTGCATCACGCAGTATGTCGACGGCTTCCCTTGCATCCTCACCCGAGTGAACGCGGCCCAGAAACTCGAGGTTTTTTTCGTCAAAGGACTGTACTCCGACGGACACACGGTTCACGCCATGCTCCATCATCATCCTTGCCTTTTCCCGGGTCAGCGTTCCCGGATTGGACTCACAGGTCCACTCGGCGATGCACCGGGCATCGGTTCCCCTCCGGATGATGCCAAGCAGTCGTTCGAAATCAGAATCCGAGAGTTCCGTAGGGGTTCCTCCCCCGATAAAGACTGTTTCCGGAGCGAAGCCTTGCGGCATCCCGTGGACTTCAGCTTCCAAGGCGTCAAGGAACATCCGGGCATCCGGGGCGAGTGCACGGGAAAGTCTTGTTGCGATCGGCTCTGTCGAGCTTTCAACGGAATAAAAATCGCAGTAGATGCACTTTCGAACACAGAAAGGGACATGTATGTAAAGGCCAGCCATTGGCTTTTCATTCTACAGTATTGGGACAAATTTACCACCGGAGGACCATGTCCTGCACGGATGTCGCGAATGGGCCTGAACGGTCTGCCGGACCATTGTCCACGAATCTATTCCCCCGTTATTCCACAAGGCACCATGCCGGGGTTGCCCCGATCCGGTCGAACAATTCTGCAATGGCCTGGTTCGCCATGCGGATGCATCCGTGAGAAACGGGCGTCCCCAGGAGATGCTCGTGATTGGTCCCGTGAAGGTAAATGTTGCGGGCATAGGAATCGAGCCCGAGGCCGGCATTCCTGCCCGGTTCCAGCCCGCGTAGTCGAAGAATCCGGGTAAGGATCAAGTCTTCATGGCCAGCGGACTTCCACCTCTCGGGAGGCAAAATCCGCCCGGTCGGTCGCCGGCAGCTGAATACGCTTCCTGCCGGCTGGTCACCACCGATGCGGTCTGCAATCTCATGCAGACCGCGCGGGGTCCTGTACGAATGCTCTTTTTCACCTAGCCCATCCCGGCTCGTGGAGATGGGGTGTCTCGTTTCCTCCTTCCCGGAATGGATGGCAAGCATGGACTGTGCGGAGGTTTCGACCACGAGGAGCCAGCCAGCTTTGGGCAGGCCTGCCTGGAGGGACGCTTGCCAGTGGCTGGCGTAACCGCTAGGCAATGATCCTTTTTTGTTTTTTCCCATTGTGGGCATCCGTGCGGGGCGGTCCTCTGAAACAGGATTGACCTTCGTTTTGGAAATGGGTTGGAGCCGTCTGCGTTTATGGTATGATGTGAATTCCCATCCCTATCACAATCCTAAAGTCGTTTATGCTCAATTCTAATTGTGGGTAGGACCTATTATGGAGCAGGTGTCCCCAGACAAACCCAAGGGTCAGGAACCGGTTCGCAACGAAAGCTGGCGGATGTTCAACCGGATTTCCCGGAGCTACGACCTTGTCAACCGCCTACTCTCGTTCGGGATTGATGTTCGATGGCGAAGGCGCATGGCCCGGCAATTGCCTGCTGGGGAAAAACTGCGGGTGCTGGATCTAGCCACCGGCACGGCCGATCAGCTCCTCTCTCTTGCATCCGCTTCGGACCGTATGGGGGAGGGGGCTGGCATCGATCTGGCAGAAGCCATGCTGGAGGTGGGCAGAAGAAAAATTTCGGAGCAGGGCCTCGCGAACCGAATCTGCCTGAAAACCGGAGATGCCACGGACATCCCGTTTCCTGGCCGGTCGTATGATGTCACGACGATATCCTTTGGAATACGCAATGTGC
Organism: uncultured Verrucomicrobiota bacterium; assembly: GCA_964611475.1. Classification (GTDB taxonomy): domain Bacteria; phylum Verrucomicrobiota; class Kiritimatiellia; order SLOV01; family SLOV01; genus CAUZEO01. Next base: position 6,829 of record CAZTAB010000292.1, read on the forward strand.
CGGACGTGCCGCGGGTGCTGGGGGAAATGTGCCGGGTTTTGAAGCCGGGGGGGCGTGCCCTCATCCTTGAGTTCTCGCTGCCGGAGAACGGGCTCGTCCGCGCCGTTCACCTCTTGTACCTGCGGGGGCTTTTACCCCGGATTGGAGGCATGATCTCGGGTGACGTGGAGGCGTACCGGTACCTGAATCGAACCATAGAAGCATTCCCGTATGGTGACGCATTCTGCGAACTCATGCGCAATGCGGGATTCATACAGGTGGCTTCTACACCTTTGAGCTTTGGAATCGCAACGATATACCAGGGCGACCGGGCAGCAGGTTGACCTCCATGGAGTCGATCAACTAGGCTAGACCAGCCATTGTTCCTCAGGATGAAATCCACACTTCCCTCCATTGATGTTGAGGACCGGTTGCGGATCCGGCGGGAGATCCTGAACCGGTTGCTGTTGCTTTTGGCGGATGCGGAGAAAGGTCCTGCGGTGATTCTTCGGGCCGAAGTGCTGGTCGATCGCCTTGACGTGATGCGCTGGTTATCCGTCCAGGCCTCTGGTTCACGAGGATTCTGGTCGGACAGAGACGGCGATTTTCAACTTGCCGGTGTGGGTCGGGCTGACGTGATTTCAGGGGATACGGGCCACGGCATCGAGGGGGCCCTTGAGCAGGTCCATCAACGTCTGGAATTTTGTGAATGCGACATTCGGTATTTCGGGGGAATGCGCTTTTCGCCCTCTCGCGCATGCTCCGCTGAGTGGCGCTCGTTCCAGGGATACCGTTTTCTCCTGCCCAGATTCGAAGTCGTTTGCCGCGGCGGCGTGACCACGTTTGCTTGTAATATGCGCTCAGATGACAGCATCGGGGTTGTCGAGCAGGAGCTCGCACGGGTGGTCCTGCAGCATGATGACGCGGGGATAACCATTCCTTCGCCCACGGGCCGCGTGAATCGGCCGGACCGGCGGGAATGGGAATTTGCGGTTGGGCGGATCTTGCATGGAATATCCGAGCACCGGTTCAGTAAGGTCGTTTTGGCTCGAAGCTCGACCCTTGACTTCGACATGCCAGTGAATGCCGTTCATCTTCTGGGCCAGCTTAAGGACCGGACGGTCAATGCATTCCAGTTCTGCTTCCAGCCCGACGAAAAGCACGCATTTATTGGCGCCTCTCCCGAGCGGTTGTATCGCCGGGATGGACGCCGGCTGCGAACCGAGGCTATTGCCGGAACCCGTCTTCGGGGGGGCGGGGACGCAGAGGATAATCGGCTGGCGGAGGAACTTTTCTGCAGCGAAAAGGAACGGCGTGAACACCGCATCGTCGTGGAGGGGATTGAGGAGGCGCTGGACCCCTATGTCGATGACCTTGCTTCCGACGAACAACCTGAGGTCCTGAAGCTTGCCCATAATCAGCATTTGATCACCCGTTTTCGGGGAATGCTCCGGTCGGGGGTTCATGACGGGCAGGTTTTGACCGCGCTCCATCCCACCGCTGCGGTAGGCGGTTCGCCCAGCGATCCGGCGGTCCGGGAAATTGGCCGGCTTGAGCCGTTTGACCGCGGGTATTTTGCCGCTCCGGTGGGGTGGGTGGAAAGAGATGCAGCACAGTTTGTTGTGGGAATCCGTTCAGCGCTGGTTGAGACCCGGCGGGTGCATTTATACGCAGGAGCGGGGATTGTGGACGGATCCCTCCCTGCCGAGGAATGGGAGGAGACCGAGGGGAAGATGGCGCCGCTCCTGGACCTCTTTTGCGCCCCATGAATGAGCTGACGGGAAACCTGAACCGGTTCTGGGCCGAACTGGTCGTGGAGGAACTCTGCCGCAGGGAAGTCTTCACGTTCTGCCTGGCATCTGGATCTCGATGCAGTCCGTTGACCCATGCCGTTGCCAGGCACGCATCCGCGCGCTCGGTGATCCATGTGGACGAGCGCGGACTCGGATATTACGCCGTCGGACATGCTAGGGCCACCGGCCGCCCCGTCGCGATCGTCACCACCTCTGGCACCGCCACGGGGAACCTTCTGCCTGCGGTGATCGAGGCGAGCCAGTCCCGGTTGCCCCTGGTCATTCTCAGCGCGGACCGGCCACCCGAGCTTCACGATGTCGACGCAAACCAAACCATGTGTCAATCCGGACTTTTTGGATCCTGGGTGCGGTTCGATGCAGAAATGCCCTGTCCGGACGGGAACGTTTTCCCAGAGTATGTTCTTAGCACCGTTGATCACGCGGTCCAAAGCTCACTCTTCCCCCATCCCGGGCCCGTGCATCTTAATCTTATGTACCGCGAGCCTCTGGTCTCGGATTCCATGCAAGGCCAGTGGTCTCTGTCCAATGTCCACCCGTGGTTTGAATCCGCAGCGCCACACACCGGGCAACGCAGCCCCGAGGTCCAGGTGGCAGAGGAGGACCTGGATGAGGCGGCCAGGACGATATGCGAATCGAGCCGCGGCATGATTTTCGCCGGGGAGTTGTGTTCTCCGTCCGATGGAACCAACGTGTTGAATCTCGCCCGACACCTGGGCTGGCCCGTGGTTGCCGATGTGCTCTCCGGGCTGCGCTGCATTAATGACCCACTCGTGGCCGGGGCAGGGGTTCTCCGGGTCGCCGGGGATAGGTTTTCGGAGGTGGACGTGGTTCTTCACGTGGGTGGCCGGTTCGTGTCGAAGGACCCGCTCCGGTGCTTCACGTCTCATCCTCCGAGGGCCTACCTACACGCAACTCCATTTTCCGCCCGAACCGATCCCCAGCATCTCGTGACGCAAAGGCTGCAAGGCTCGATCATCCGGACGATGCGCCAGTTGACCAACCGTGCTTCGGTGTCGGCAGCCTCCTCTCTTGCCGAAGCCGTTTCAGCCTCCTGGTCAGGGATTCAGAGTCTCCTCACGGCCGAGGAGGAGCGCTCTGCGATTTCCGAGCCAATGATAGCGCGCGCGGTGAGCCGGGAATTGCCGGAAGGCCACGGGCTTTTTCTTGGGAATAGTATGCCCGTGCGGGACCTGGATTTCTTTGCCGCTGCGAGGGGCGACCGCCCGCTTTTCGGGGCAAACCGCGGCGTGAGCGGCATCGACGGCACCATTTCCTCCGGCTTCGGCTTTTCGGGAGGATCGGGCGGGCCAGCGACCCTGCTGCTCGGTGACCTGGCCTGCCTGCATGATTTGAATGGCTTGAAACTCGCGGCCCAAGCGGATTATCCCGTGACGATCGTTGTACTCAACAACAACGGCGGTGGGATTTTTCACTTTCTCCCGGTTGCATTGAATGTGGAGGTTTTCGAAAGCCATTACGGCACGCCGCACGGATTGCAATTCCGGGATGCCGCCGGCATGTTCGGGCTGCCCTACGCAAAGCCCGAAACAATGGCTTCATTTCTTGATGACTATCGGAGTTCTATCCAATCAGGCACGACGTGCCTGATTGAGGTTTCCAGAGACCGGGAAGAAAACCGTATCCATCACCTTGACCTGGTGAATAAAATAGAAAGAGATTTGTCGTAGCAGCGGCTCGGGATTTTGGGCCAGCCGATACTGCGGCCGTGCATCTATAGCGCGGGTCACATCGCAGATTTCGGGTACATCGCTTTTTCTCCCGAATTTTCAGGCTGGATGATATCGGCATTGTCGGACGGGATCTCATGTAGTTCCACACTGAGCACATCCGGGGTCCTGTTGCGAACGATATGGATCTCCACCGTACCAGAAGCTTCCCGTATCCTTCTTTGCACATCTTGCGGGGTGTCCGTTTGTTCGTCGCCAACGGCCACAATGACGTCACCTGCCAGGAAGCCCGCCGATTCTGCCGGGGTATTTTCAATCACTTCAAAGACCAGCACGCCTTTGTTTTGTTCCACGCCGAGGAAGTCTCCAAACTGTTGGTTCAGGCGCTGGAGCATTACGCCAAGCTTGGGGCGCCTGGAGTACTCTTCGATAGCTTCCCAATTCGGCTCATGCCGGAGATCTGGCGTGCCTGGGCTGGGGTGCCAGTTGGGCAGGGGAAACCACGGAGCCTCGCCCACGCTGTTGGAGGACCGCTGATGCCGGCCAATCTCGGGATTCAGCTCGATGATGGCGCCATCCCTGACGACGTCCAGCGCAACGGTGCGCCCAGGGGGCGTCTCGCTGACCAAGCGCTTGAGCTGACGCCCGCTTTCAAGGCGGCTTCCATTCCATGAGACAATGACGTCCATTTCTTGGAGACCGCAGGCTTCTGCGGGGGAATGCACCACCACCTCTTCGATTCGAGCGCCACGCTCATCCGGGAGCTTGAGCATTTCGGCATCCTCCGCACGAATTTCGGAAAAAATAACGCCAAGGTAGCTGTCCGTGGATTCGGCTGGAGAGCCCATCCCTCCCCCGGGCCAATTGTGGAAGCCTTGTGCAATCGCACCGGGCTCACAAAAGGTGCCTACGAATCCAATTGCAAGAGCTGCCGCCAATGTTTTTGCCTTCATAGCTACCTTCATTTCTCGTTGTTTGGAGGTTCTGACACCGGTGCTGTGAGACCGTTCACATGAATGCTTTGCAACAAGGATTGTGGAATCACGGCTATAAAATTCTGATCAAGTTGGGGGGGGCACCGAGAATGGAGCTCGCCGAGGACAGGGTATCCTGGGCGCCGACGGCCACGACCGTTCCGTTCTTTGCGAGTGAGCAGAGAATCTCTCCGAAGTCCCGAACGTCTTGCGTCGTCGTGGAGAGGAGCTGATCACGGTATTGCTGAAGCGATGTCTCTGTTTCACCCACAAGCTTGCGAATCATTGAAGTGTAGCCCTGTGCATCGGGAAGCTGATATGCATCGAGCCTACCAATCGCGCCGATGACACTTTTTGTGAGCTCATCCGCGCTGAGGCTGTGGTCCCGAAGAAAGCGTCCGGTGTCGTCGTAGGTTCGGACTGTATCCTCAAGGTTCGGGTCACGGTAGGATGTGAAGGAAAAAACTCCACTGCGTGGATCCATCCCGCAATTCGCTCCGTAGGCTCCACCTTGCACGCGGACATTCTCCCAAAGATAGCCTGCCCGAAGCAGGATTGAGACGGCAG
>CAZTAB010000293.1:0-2990 GCA_964611475.1 uncultured Verrucomicrobiota bacterium
GCCCGTGGCGCCAAACAATCTTCGGATTTTCTCCCGCCAAGTTGCCGAAGCCAAGAATCGTCAGAGAGATGACGGGAAAGACGCACGGCATCAGGTTAAGAATCATGCCGCCGAGGACTGCACACAAGATAGCCTTGCCCATCGATAGAGCGGGAGTCACGCCTCGGACGGATGCGCCCTCGGAACCACCCAGCGGAGCAACGATTTCCACCCCCTGCCGGGTGCCCTTTCCATCCCAGCCTTTCTCAGCTGCCAGCAGCCCCCGGATTCCGTGCTCAGGCAGCTCCCCGCCGGATGTGCTTATGACCGCAGATATAGTAAACGTGTTTCCTCGCCGCAGAACCGGAAGCCCATCCGTGTAGTCGAAAAGGTAAGGCGCCGCGGGAAAAAACCGGACGACCCCGACATCTCCCGCAATGCTACCAGGCGCCTCAAAGGAAAGATCAATGTGCGCCTCCTTTTCTACAGCACTCCCCCGCCAGCCGGAACCGCTCGCCGGAAGCCGGCTGCGGGCCAGGGAAAATGCGTTGACCACGGCAGGGTCCTCAGCCAAAGCCTCTGTCCGCACGGGCAGCTCAAAGCGCAACTCCCCTCTGCCGGGAATGCACGTTTCACTGCACTCCAGCCAGCTCACTGCAGCGCCGATTTGAACCAACCCGCCCACGGGCAGATCTTTCGGCGGTCGTAACTCAAAGAGGAGAAAGGCCTCATCCTCATATCCGAAGACCGCTACCCCCCCCATGCTCTGCCATAATGGCACCGGCCAGTGGGCGTCCGAAACCTCAAAGCCGGCGGGGAGTCGCCAGTCCACCTTCGTTGCCAACCCCGAATCGCCCGGATTCTTCCAGTAGGTGTGCCAGTGCGGATCGTGCGCAAGTCGAAGGGCGACCCAAAAAGGGGTCCCGGGCTGAATCGCCTTCACCTCGGAGATCCACTCCACCGCCACGTGGTTCGGCTTCACAACCTCGGAATGGACACCCCCGGGGAATGCCGGGATAGAGGCGAGCAAGAGGGCTGGGAGCAGGCGAATCATCATGGATTATCGTTTCCCATTACCTACCTACAGATCGAGACGCAGTGCAAGCGCTCAAGGTGTCAACGGCACCCGCCAGAACCCATCCGAAGGTTTTCCTCGCGCGAAACAACCGTGACTCCGATTGTCCTCCGATACACTACAGCCCCGAGCCTTTACAAGTATACGACAAATATTCCGGGATGTCGAAATTCCCGAGCAGCACCATTTTGGGGGGGAACACGGGAGACGTCGAGCTGCGCTTCAGCAGCCCACCCCGGCTTGTCCTGGAACAGGCATGCCCCGCATCTCGATACACCCAGGCAGCCCATTACCTTTTCGGGAGGTTGAGATACGCGCCACGAAGAATCTGCGACCAAAGCCAATCCACCATTTATTGAAACCCCAGGTTCGCGGAAGCCATGGCCTAACAAACTCCAACGGGCTTGATGCCCCACATGAAATGAAGCTACGGTGTCGCGTATGGAGGGAGCAGCGCCATCAAAGTGGAAAGAATTCCGGGGCCAGATCCTTGTCACAACCTTCTTCCTTGGGATCGCCGGATTAACCATCACGCTGCTGGCGATCCTCATCCCCAACATCAACCACTTGCGAGAGACGAAGGGAGACACGATCCCCCGGTGGAAATGCACAAAGATCCTGGCTGGAGACCGGATCGTGATGGCACGTCACGATGGAGAAACCCGCTTTGTACATGTCGCGGGCATTCGCAGTCCTCCGACCAACCGGACGGAATTGACCCAGGCGGCGGTGGCCCGACTGGAATTGACCCAGGCTGAGGTCATCAAGCGAGGAATGGTCGCGCAAAAGACCCTCTATGCCTGGATCAACAAGCGGAAAGCATTCCTCATTCCCCTTGAGGAGCAGAACGATCCGGAGTGGCTTGAGGCATACGTCCGCGTCGGCGGGGTCGATGTCGGCCGACGGCAGCTGCTCTACGGGCAGGCCTATGCACTCGAAACAAAGCACGAGTTGTCGACGGAGTACCAGCAGTACGAGGCAAAGGCAAAAAAGGAAAAAATCGGCATCTGGCGAGATCCATGATCTGCGGAGGAGAGCCCATGAAAGGTTTCCCAGGGCTCTACGGACGGAATGTCACTGCTACCTTCCTTTTGGGCAGCAACCTGCGGGACATCTATGCGGTCCCGCCCCCCGCTCTCCCAGCGCCGGTCTGTCTCCGCCGGGCCTCACTCTTTCCTCGATCAGCGCTGCAATCATACGGAGATACGCTGGATGACACCCAACAGTCTGTGACCGCACCAGTGAAACCCCATGGGATTTCGCCGTGTCGGCGGCCTCTACGTCAAGATCATGGAGAACTTCCATGTGATCCGACAGGAATCCCACCGGCGCGAGGACAATCTGCCTTGCCCCATCCCCTGCCAGACGAGCAATCTCGCCGCAAACATCCGGCTCGAGCCAAGGCTGCGAGGGCGAACCACTTCGGCTCTGAAAGACGAGCTTCCAGGATCCAGCGCAGCTTTGGCCCGCAACCAGCCGGCACGTTTCCCGCAGCTGCGCTTCATAATTGGACACCGCGGCCATTTCCGCGGGCAAACTATGCGCTGTAAAAAGAATGGCCGCATCGTCGCGCATGCTTTCAGGAACCTCTCCAAGCGCATCCCGTAATCGTTCTGCGTTTGCCTCAATAAAAAGGGGGTGGTTGTAGAAGACTCGGATTTTGTCAACCCGCGGGGCCGCATCCCCCGCCTCCTCGCGGGCCGAGGAAATGTTTTCACGATACTGGCGACATCCTGAGTAACTGCTATAGGCAGACGTCACAAAGGCGAGCGCCCGCTGAACCCCGTCAGAGGCCATCTGCCGCATCGTGGCGGGAAGCAGCGGATTCCAGTTTCGATTCCCGAAATAAATGGGCAGGGACAAACCGAGCTCCTCAAGCAAGGGGCCGAGGGCATCGATCACCTGCCGGTTCTGCCTGTTGATTGGGCTGATTCCG
>CAZTAB010000294.1:0-2351 GCA_964611475.1 uncultured Verrucomicrobiota bacterium
GTGAACTGCCCCCTTACAATTGCCATGAACAGGCAGCGCCTCCGTATCCAGATCCTTGCCCCCAATCAGCGACCGGTCCAGGTGCCCGACGCCCCCATTAGTTTCTGGCGGGACACATATCCTGCAGTAAAGAAGCAATTACAAAAAAAATACCCAAAACATGAGTGGCGATAGCAAGAAGGAAGGGTTAGCGACCCCGAAAGCATGACTTGTTGCCTGAGACCCTCTCAAAGGGCTTTGAAGCAGAGAGTCGCATTGTGCCCGCCGAAGCCCAGAGAGTTGCTGAGGCAGGCGGCCAGACTCATTTCGCGCGCCTGGTTGGGGACATAGTCAAGATCGCAGTCAGGATCGGGAGTCATGTAGTTGATCGTCGGGGGGACGACCTGGTCACGAATGGAGAGAGCGCAGACTACCGCCTCAATTCCGCCGGCGGCACCGAGCAGATGACCCGTCATCGATTTTGTGGAACTGACGGCGACATTCCTTGCCCTATGCTCCCCAAGCGCCTTCTTGATCGCAAGTGTTTCACAGCTGTCATTCAGTTGCGTGCTCGTACCGTGGGCGTTGATGTATTGAATGTCACCCGGGTTGAGCCCTGCGTCCGCCACTGCCAGCTCCATGCCCCGCACGGCACCCCGCCCATCGGGCGGCGGCGCGGTCATGTGATGAGCATCACCAGTACGTCCATACCCGGCCACCTCGCAGTATATTCTCGCACCGCGTTTTCGCGCGAGGTTCAGCTCTTCCACGACGACGACTCCACTCCCCTCTCCAATCACGAACCCATCCCGGTCACGGTCGAAGGGACGGGAGGCCCCTGCTGGGTCATCGTTGCGTGTGCTGAGGGCCTTCATGGCTGCAAACCCGCCCACTCCGAGTTCAGTGATAGCAGCTTCCGCCCCTCCGGCAACAACCACATCCGCTTCGCTGTGTTGAATGAGGCGAAGCGCCTCCCCAATCGAGTGCGTTGCCGTCGTACAGGCGGATACAATTCCAAAATTTGGACCACATAAACCAAACTCGATCGCAATCATGCCTGGTAGCATGTTGCCAATCATCTGCGGGATACAGAATGGGGACAGCCGCCGCGGGCCCTTCTCGATCAGGACGCGGCTGGAATCCTCCATGATTTTAAGCCCGCCGATGCCCGAACCAACAAGCACCCCTGCCCGGCTGGCCAGTTGCTCGTCCATGACCAAACCCGCATCCTCCATTGCCTTGCGAGCCGCCACGATCCCATATCGGATGAATGGATCGGTCCGGCGGAGCTCCTTCACGTCGAAATGGTCTTCGTCAACGAAGCCCCGAACCTCGCCGGCAATCCGGGAGGCAAAGCGAGCTGGATCGAAATGCGTGATGGTCCCGATTCCGGATTTGCCTTCAAGCAGGCTGCGCCAGAACCCCTCTTTCTCGCATCCCAGCGGGGATACCACGCCCATCCCGGTAATAACTGCACGTTTCATGCGAACAAAAAGCCGGGCGGAAACGTAACGTCACCCGCCCGGCGGAAATGGACCACTTAAAAACCGATCAGCCGCCGATGCCTTTTTCCTTAAGGTAGGTGACAACGGAGCCCACCGTATTGAGTTTTTCTGCGTCCCCATCCGGGATTTCCGCTCCAAATTCCTCCTCGAATGCCATAACAAGCTCGACGGTGTCGAGCGAATCGGCTCCCAGGTCCTCGATGAAGGATGCATCAGGAACGACCTGATCTGCGTTCACGCCAAGCTGCTCCACAATGATATCTTTGACTTTTTCGTCCAGGGCCATAGTTAGGATTCCTCCTGATTGGTGCTTGTTGCGGTTCTACGCGGTGACCATTCCGCCGCAGACCGATAAAACCTGTCCATTTACATAACCTGCCTCATCACTCGCCAGGTACGTGACAACATCCGCGACATCCTCAGGCAGGCCGAAATTTCCCGCCGGAATCTGCGCGATCATATTCTCCCGGATCTCCTCGGGTAATTCATCCGTCATTGCCGTCTTGATAAAGCCAGGTGCAACCGCAGTGGCTCGGATTCCTCGCGCGGCAAGCTCCTTCGCTGTTGATTTGGTGAAAGCGATCAACCCCGCCTTTGATGCCGCGTAGTTGCACTGCCCGGCGTTTCCGATCAGGCCGATAATTGATGCGATATTCACGATCGTCCCGGATCGCTGCTTCATCATCACCCTGCTCACCGCCTTGGTAAAAAGAAATGCACCCTTAAGATTGATGTTCAAGACCGCGTCCCAGTCCTGTTCTGACATCCTCGCAAGAAAGCCGTCCTTGGTGATTCCCGCATTATTGACCAGAATGTCGAGCTGCCCGAATTCAGACTGGATCGCCTTGACCGCATCTGTTACCTGCT
>CAZTAB010000295.1:0-5033 GCA_964611475.1 uncultured Verrucomicrobiota bacterium
CTTGATAATAGCTGTTCCGTAAATCAGGTCCTTATAGGCCGAAGGGCCGGATCATCTGCAGTAATCAGCTTCGAGCCACTTGATGATGTCCTCGGATTCATACATCCAGCTGACTTCACCATCATCATTTTCAATTCGAAGACAGGGAACTTGCGACCTCCCGCCTCCATCCAGCAGTTCCTGCCGCGCGAACGCATCCTCTTCTGTGTTTTTCATTGCAAGATCAAGGCCCAGTTCTTGTGTGGCCGAGCGTACCCGTATGCAGTAGGGGCAGCTTGCGAAATGGTACAGCGTGATCTGGGAAAGTCTCATGGGGTTAATCCATTGATCCTCTTACACCTCTTCGCACGTCTTTACCGTTGCATGGCCCTCCCGTCAATGCTTTGCAGCCCACCCCCTGCCCTGCAGCCACTTCCCGTCCTGTAAGTGGGGACATTCACAACATGGACAAACGGCCAGGAAATCGCCGGAACGGATCCCGTGATGGGCGCCTGATCCATTGTCCTGCTCCAGGGGCGAAACAATGACAATTCTCAACGAGATTGCCCCTGTCGAATTTCTGGGCAAGAATGGTCCGCTCCACGGAAGGGCACAGACATGATAAACAGCCACCTCGAACGTCCTCGCCGCGGGAGGTGCAATGCCGCGCGCCTCGGCCATCTCCTCGGACCCGCTGCACTCGGCCTGAGCTTCCTTGTCATCATTCCCGGCCGTTCCGACACCACGAAAGAATCCAACTGGCCGCAATGGCGTGGCCCAAACGGAACCGGCGTCGCGCCGCATGCCGACCCTCCGACACACTGGAGCGAACAGAAAAACGTCCGCTGGAAACTGGGTGTGCCGGGGAAAGGCCACTCCACCCCAATTATATGGGGCAACCGGGTCTATCTCACCACTGCGGTCCCACACGGCGATCGCCTGCCCGCGCGCTACAGTAATTCCGATGGAGCGCATGACCTGGATCCGGTCACACATTCATTCCGGTTCGTCGTGCTGGCCATCGACCGCCGCGATGGATCCATCCTCTGGCAGCACGCCGTCCATGATGAAATCCCCCATGAAGGGGCGCACCGCACGTCAAGCATGGCATCCCCCTCCCCTGTCACCGACGGGGAACACCTCTTCGCCTACTTCGGATCTCAGGGTCTGTACTGCCTGGACCTGGAAGGCACCGTGTTGTGGAACACCGATCTCGGTCAAATGCGTCCGCTCCACTCACACGGGGAAGGAAGTTCGCCGACGCTGCACGAGGATGCCGTTCTCGTGCAATGGGACCATGAAGGCCCTTCCTTTCTCGCCGCCTTCGACAAGGATACCGGAGCTACGCGCTGGAAAGTGCCGCGTGAGGAGTTGTCTTCGTGGTCGACCCCCATCGTCGCCGAGGTAAACGGCAGGACGCAGGTTATCGCGGCAGGCGCAAAACGCGTGAAGGGCTACGACTTCGCCACGGGCAAAGTCCTGTGGGAGTGCGGGTGGCTTTCGGAAGAGAATGTCGTGGCAACGCCCGTGGCAGGCCACGGCATGGCGTACGCCGGCAGCACCTATGACCGGACAGTGGTGATGGGAATCCCGCTCGACGGGAACACTGGGGGACGGCAACCGGCCTGGATTCGAACGAGGGGAGCGCCATATGTTCCGTCCTTTCTCCTTTACGACAAAGCCCTCTACTACCACCACCATTTCCAGGGGATTCTCACGCGTGTCAACGCCGTCACCGGCGAATACCGGCCTGGCGCGATTCGCCTGGAGGGGCTCCGCTCCGTGTTCAGCTCTCCCATCGGCGCCGCGGGCCGCATTTATGCCACGGATGTCAATGGATCCACCATTGTCCTGTCCCATGCCGACAAACCGGAGGTGCTGGCCGTGAACAAGCTGAATGACCGCTTCAGCGCCTCTCCGGCCGCCGCGGGGCGCGAGTTGTATCTGCGCGGTGAACGACATCTGTACTGCATCGCCGAGGATTAGCCGGTGCTCACGACCAGGAGCCCCGGAGAGCCGCCACTTCCTCCGGGGACAGGGAGATCGCGGGCGCGAGGCAACTGTCGCGGACCTGGCTCACGGTTCGCGGTCCGACGATGGCGACGGTGGGAAATGCGTGATTCAGAATATACGAGAGCGCAATGTGACGGGCCGTGGTATCCCGCCGGCGGGCCAACTCCGTTGCTCGTTTCAGCCGCGCGTAGTTCCCTTCGGTGCCGTACTGTTTACGATGCCCCTCCAGGTCCTCATCCCCGGTGTTCGATTGGCTCAGGAGGGACACTCCCTTGCCCGCAAAAAATCCGTTCGCCTGTGAGGAGTATGCGATTTGCGGAAATTGGGACTCGACGTGAAAGTCATAGGTCTCCTCGTCCATGTAGAGCATGGTTTTGTCACCTGCCAGTTGGCCCGTGGTGTACGCGAGACTCCAACCGATCTGGCTGGCGCAGATTTCGGGTAACCCCGTGGCGCGCGCGCATGCAATCGCTTCCCGGATCCGGAAAGCAGTCCAGTTTGAAACGGCCAGCGCCCGGATGATTCCCGTTGAAAGCCAATCGGCAAACAGCCCCAGGATATCGGCTACGGGAATACCCGGGTTGTCCCGATGCAGCCAGTAGATATCGATGTAGTTGGATCCAAGCCGGGACAGGCTCTCATCAAGCTCCCGCGCGACCTGCCGGGGCTCAAACCGGGGCAGCCCCCCGGTTTTCTTGTCCAGGGTGCAGCCCTTGGTCCCGATCACCATCTCGCCACGGTTTCCACACGAACCCATCCACTCGCCGATCGTGGTTTCACTGGCGCCCCCTCCCCCCGGCCTCCACGAGGCATAGACATGGGCGGTATCCAGAAAATTCCCGCCATGCTCCACAAACGAATCCAGAAGCTGAAACGAGTGATACCTTGATATCGCCGACCCGTACGACGCAGTGCCAAGGCACAGCATCGTGGGGCACCGCGACAGCCCGGGGATATCGACCTGTTGCATCAATGTACACCGTTCCCGCTGCTGCAGACATTGGACGGGGAACCCGCATTCTGCCGCTGCGGATGAGCCTGAGCCATGGTCATGGAACGGACAAACACGATGCCTGAGCACAGCACGTCTGTACCGAACGAGTCAATCCCGGATGGGGTCACCAGGGATGGATCCAGCACTCCATTGGCCGCTGAGGGAGTGCCACCGCCGAGCAACGCGTCGTGGCGGCCCTCTTTCCCATTGGACCCTAGGGAAGGCATGTTGCCCCAGGCCGGCATGACGTGCTGGTTGATCTAGCCGTCGAGGCTATGTGGAGGAACCATCCGCCGATAACCCCGCCGGGCCTGAGACCCAATTTCAAGCCCTTGATACTGCGGTCAGGAACATGGCAGAAACCTCCTTGAGCTCTGGCTGCTACATCTGCATCTGGCGGAACTACGCCTGGGGTTTCTCGGAGTCAAAGCGAATTCGCTAATTTTCGATGCGTTCGACCTGCAAAGGTGTAGTATTTTCAAACAATGAAGGAGAGATACCCATTCCCCGAGATTGAGGCCAAGTGGCAGTCCCACTGGGAGAAAAACCGCTTTTTCCACGTCGATGCAAAGGATATTGGGCAGAAATACTATTGCCTGATGATGTTCCCCTATCCCTCAGGAACTCTCCATGTCGGCCACGGCCGCAACTACATCATTGGGGATGCCGTCGCCCGGTACAAAACAATGCGTGGATTCAATGTACTCACGCCGATGGGATGGGATGCATTCGGCCTGCCGGCGGAAAACGCCGCCATCAAACAGGGGATCCACCCACGGGAGTCAACGCTGTCCAACATCAAAATCATGAAACAGCAGTTGCGCTCGTGGGGCTGCTGCTACGACTGGGACCGGGAAATAACCTCCTGCCAGCCAGACTATTACCGGTGGACGCAGTGGTTGTTCCTGAAGCTCTTCGAATCGGGCCTGGCATACAAGGCGGAGGCGCCGGTGAACTGGTGCTCCTCCTGCGCAACGGTGCTGGCAAACGAGCAGGTGGTGGACGGAGCCTGCGAACGATGCGGGACGACCGTGAAACAAAAGAGCCTCGAACAATGGTTCTTCAAGATCACCGACTATGCACAACGCCTTCTGGACGACCTGGGAACGCTGGACGGCTGGCCGGAGCGCGTTCGAGCCATGCAAAAGAACTGGATCGGGCGCAGCGAAGGCGCACGGGTGGAGTTCCCCCTGATTGCCCGCGAGGACGGTACACCGGACGAGCATTCCGCCATCCCCTGCTTCACTACACGGGTCGACACCATCCACGGATGCACCTACATGGTGCTTGCTCCTGAATACCCGGGACTGTCCGGGATGGTCCAGGGTCTTTCTTCCGAGGACACCGTCGCGCAATATGTCCGGGACGCCGCCCGCCGCTCCTCCATTGACCGGACGGCAGACACACGGGACAAGACCGGTGTATTCACCGGCCGGCACGTGATCAATCCGTTCAACGGAGAAACCATTCCTCTCTGGGTGGCGGACTACGTTTTAATGGAATACGGAACCGGCGCGGTAATGGCGGTGCCCGCGCACGACACGCGGGACTGGGTCTTCGCCAAGACCTTCGACCTACCCATCCGCATTTCAATTCAGGACGAGAAACGATCCCTCGACCTGGCGACCATGGAAGACGCCTTCGTCGAAGACGGCGTCGTGGTCGATTCGGGGCCATTCAGCGACATGCCGAATCGCGAGGCAATTCCCGCGATGGCGGATTACGCACGAGAACAGGGCTTCGGGGGGCGGCAGATCCATTTTCGTCTGCGGGACTGGTTGATCAGCCGGCAGCGGTACTGGGGTGCGCCGATCCCCATCGTATACTGCGCTGCCTGCGGCACCGTCCCTGTGCCGGAATCGGACCTCCCCGTCCTGCTGCCCGAGAACGTGGAATTCAAACCCACCGGGGAGTCTCCACTGCGCGCGTCGGATGACTTCATGAGCACGAAGTGCCCCTCCTGCGGAAAGCCCGCAACCCGTGAAAGCGACACCATGGATACCTTCGTCGACTCCAGTTGGTACTTCCTTCGCTTCCTCAACGCCCA
>CAZTAB010000296.1:0-1792 GCA_964611475.1 uncultured Verrucomicrobiota bacterium
GGAGTCAGATGTACCTGAAGGTCTGAAGGGCAAGCGCGTCATATCACTGGATCTGGGGGCGATGGTTGCCGGAGCAAAATACCGGGGGGAGTTTGAAGATCGCTTTGAGGCGTTTTTGAAGGAAGTCACGGAGGCCAGGGGGGAAATCATTCTTTTTATAGATGAGCTGCACACGCTCGTCGGGGCGGGAGGGGGCGAGGGTTCGGTGGACGCTTCGAACATGATCAAGCCGGCCCTGGCGAGGGGTGAATTGCGGTGTGTGGGTGCGACGACGCTCGACGAAAACCGCAAGCACATAGAAAAGGACCCTGCACTGGAGCGCCGGTTCCAGCCGGTGTTGGTCGATGAACCGACGGTCGAGGACACGGTGGCCATTCTCCGGGGGTTGCGGGAAAGGTACGAGGTTCACCACGGGGTCCGCATTCAGGACAGCGCTGTTGTCGCGGCTGCAACGCTTTCCGACCGGCACATAAGCGACCGGTTTCTTCCGGACAAGGCAATCGATCTCGTCGACGAGGCGGCCAGCAAGCTCCGCATGGAAATCGACAGCATGCCTACAGAAATTGACGAGGTGGAAAGAAGGATCATGCAGTTGGAGATCGAGCGTGAGGCTCTTCTCAAGGAGAAGGATAAGGCCTCACGCAGTCGGCTCCAACCGCTGGAGGCCGAGAGGGCAAAACTAACGGAAGAGAATGCGGCAAGGAAACTCCACTGGAGGCAGGAAAAGGAGTTGATCGGGGAAATCGGCCGCCTGACGGAAGTGCTGGACCTGCTCCACAGTCAGGAAGATGCAGCCAAGCGGGAAAACAATCTGGAGAAGGCCGCTGAAATTCTCTACGGGAAAATACCCGATATCGAAGAACAGGTTCGCAAGGCCCGGGACAGGCTTTCCGTCCTTCAGGAAAACCATCGAATGCTGAAAGAGGAAGTAACAGCGGAGGAAATTGCCCATGTCGTGTCCAGCTGGACCCACATCCCGGTCACGAGTCTGCTGGAAGAGGAGAGGGAAAAACTGTTGAACATGGAGGCTCGGCTCAGGCTTCGAGTCGTCGGGCAGGATGATGCGCTAGAGGCCGTTTCGAACGCGGTGCGTCGCTCTCGCGCAGGCGTGCAGGACCCGAACCGGCCCATTGGTTCCTTTATATTCATGGGCCCCACCGGCGTGGGGAAGACGGAGCTGGCCCGGGCGCTCGCTGAATTTCTGTTTGACGATGAGCACGCCATGATACGGGTCGACATGTCCGAGTACATGGAGAAGCACTCGGTCAGCCGGTTGCTTGGCGCGCCTCCCGGTTATGTTGGATATGACGAAGGAGGATATTTAACGGAACATGTTCGGAGAAAACCCTATTCCGTTGTCCTTCTCGATGAGGTGGAGAAGGCCCATCCGGATGTGCTGAACGTCATGCTGCAATTCCTTGATGATGGGAGACTAACCGATGGAAAGGGGAGAACCGTAAATTTCACGAACACGCTGATCATCATGACCTCGAACCTTGGGGGCGACGTGATTCGGGACACCCTGTCCGAGTGCCCCGGGCTGGAGCCGTGTGACCCGGAGTACGGACGTCTCGAGAAAAAAGTGAGGGAGGTTCTCCGTGGACATTTTCGTCCCGAGTTCCTGAACCGGGTCGACGAAACGATTCTCTTTCACGCCCTGTCCCGCAGGGAGATTTCCCGAATTGTGGATATTCAACTCGATACGGTTCGGGGGTACTTGTCTCAAAGAGACATCCATCTGGATGTCACGGACCGCGCGAAAAAGATTCTCGCAAGCGAGGGATATGATGCC
>CAZTAB010000297.1:0-20294 GCA_964611475.1 uncultured Verrucomicrobiota bacterium
CCTCGGTTCCTACAAGGCGGAAACGTGGGGCCGGAAGCTCGTGCATGGCGACTGGTACCGGAAGGAAATGGGGCCGCGGCACGATGATATTTCCGACGGCGCATTCGTCCGGTATGAGCCGCTGTACCGGTGGCGGAACCGGTCTCCCATCGGCCGGTCGGCGGGCCTGGTAAACAACCTGGTGGACTGGCTGGCCGACGCTGTTGGAAAGGGCGGAAACATTGAGCTTACCATTCACCTTCACGAGCCGCTGTTCAGCCAGGAGAAGCGGACGCTGTTGCAGATCGGAATGTGGCTGGAAGTCAACGGCGAAGCGATCTACGACACGCGGCCGTGGGTCGAGGCCGAACCCCAGACGAAAACCGTGGAGGGTGTCGATGTCCGCTTTACCATCAAGGGCGACAGCCTGTACGCGATCCTTCTCGACTGGCCCACCGGGGCGTCGCACCCGCAGGACCCCGGCGTTCTCCGCTACCGCACAGAGACCCAGGAGGTCGGCACGGCGACGTTCCGCAACCTGCGGGCAGAAAAGGGCATGCGGATTGAGATGCTCGGCATCGACTGGACGGACTTGAACTGGCGGCAGGATGAAAAGGGCCTGATCGTTACCATGCCTGGTCGAAGCGGCGGGAGCGGGTTTGAGGCGGAAATTCCCTGCGACCATGCATACGCCCTGAAAATGACTCCCAAGCCCGACTGGGTTGATTGAAGGCGCCGCCCGAAAATGAAGCGTGCCGGGATTATCCTCGTTCACCGTAACCATTCCTTCTGACCTTGTTTGTCCCAAATCCACAAGAACGAAAGCGTTGTCGCGAGCTGGATCGTTTTCGATTCATCCCACGCCGCGGCTTGAAGTGTAAGAGCCATGTTTTCTGTCTCATTTGTTATCATGTACTCGTTCCGGGGCTCATCGCCCCTGGGCAGGCGGCTGCGTCAGACAATCCGGATGGGAAGGAAATGATATCCGGTTTTCATGCAGCACTCACACCCGTGGTGACGACCGGGGAGACCATTGTCATTGAGGGCCCGCCTTCCGAATTGCGTGACCGGGGGGACGGAACTGAATCGGTGGAATCGGTGAAGGCGCAGCTTGATCTCCTGCGCAACGATTCAGGGGGGGTGTACCAGGAGGTCCATAAGAACTTTCTCACGACGCGATACGCGAATGCCGACCTGGAGTCTTTTGCCGGGCATGCCCGAGCGCAATACGAGTCGTTGATTTTTTGCCATGTTCCTGCTCCCGAACTGACCGGAATTGACACGGAGCATTTCACTCTCATCTATCCCCCGGGCTATGACGGGAACCAGGACGCGGTGAGTGTTCCAGCCCGGCGCCTGACCATCCACGCAGTCGACCGGTTTGAAAACACGCGGCACCTGGTCGGTTATTTTGTGAATTACGACAAGGTCAAGGCGCATGATGGCGCTGTCGTGTTCCAAATCAACGGCCACTTTGGGCGCAATCCCTCCCGGCAGGGGCTGGGCATGGAGCGCCGTGGGGGCTACGTCGGCGGGGCGCTGGGGAAACTTGCCCTGCACGGCATTCCCCTGATCACGTACGACGACCACGACGTGGGGGAAAGCAGCCGGGCGACCGGCAGGGAAAACGGCCAGTTCCGAACGCTGGCGAATCTGCGCATGATGGATGACGCGCTGCTGGTTCACTTTGGCCGGGTGGACGGGATGGGTCTTTCCGGAGGCTGTGAGCGCTTGTACCATTTTCTGATGTTCCACCGGTGCCGGTTGGCGACGGCATACCTGGCTGGCTTCCTTCGCCCTCCCTGGATCGACCTGTACCACTGGCGGATGACAGATGGAAAACGGGGCGTGGATCACGACACATTCAACGAGGTGTTCTACAAAAATTTCCAGTGGTCGGACCTTGTTCTGGTTGGGATTCACCGGGGTGTCGAGGTCTGCCTTGCCCCGGATGTCCATGACTTCACAGGCAAGAACGTGTTGCAATACGAAATGCTGCCGGCCATCCGGCGTTATACGGAACGTTTTGTCATTGGCGGAGACGATCCCGACGGCGACGGCATCAGCAACTCTGGACGGGCCCTGGGCCACGAATATGACCTCGCCGACTATCTGAAATTCCTGGAGACAAGTCGAACGAACCAATAAACCGGGCGCGGGATTCATGCCGTGGCAGGATATGCGACAGTCGGCGAAGCGTGAATGTCGTCCCCGACCCCGCGCCTGCCGCTTTCCGGGGCTTCTCGTGGGAGTGAGATGCAACATGGAGGTTCTCGTCATCGTGTGTGAAGCCTGACGTTGTCTGCATGTGGGCCCAGTGCCCATCCTGTGAAAATCTGGATGAAGACTGTTGGCGAGGTGAGGTCATGAAAATTCCGATTTGCCGAAAATCTTCCCTTCCGGACCTTGCGTTTTTGGTCTGCTGCCGGTTATCCTCCGAAAATGTCTGATTCTACCAAACTAGCTCTAGTCGGGTGTGGGGGCATCACGGGGGCCCATGTCACCGGGTATCGTGACCTTTATGAACGGGGGTTCCGGGATTTTGAAGTTGCCGCATGTTGCGATCTGGATGGGGCAAAAGCCGCACAGCGGGCCGACGAAATCGAGGCGTTCCAGGGGAATCGGCCTGTGGTTTTTTCCTCGATTTCCGATTTGGTGAAATCGGGCGCGGCGGAGGCGGCGGACGTCTGTCTGCCGCATGCCTTCCATCATTCCGCCGCAATTGAATTGCTCGAGGGCGGCCTGCACGTGCTGCTGGAGAAGCCGATTGGCATCACGGTAAAGGCTTCGCGAAAGATCATGGCTGCCGCGGAAAAATCCGGTGGGATTTTTTCCACGGCGGAGAATGTCCGGCGTATGCCCGGCCCGCGCGCCTGTCGCTGGGCGCTGTGTGAAGAGAAGCTGATCGGGGATGTTCATACCATTATCGTGAGCCACAATGTCTACGGCCCCTTTGACTATTCGGTTCCGGGGATGAAGTGGAGGGGAGTCAAGTTGATCACGGGGGGCGGCATGATCATGGATTCCGGCGCTCACCTTGGAGACATGATGGTCCATTTGTTTGGCGATCCGGACATGGTCTATTGCCGCATGGCCACGCACAAGAAGGATCCAATCCGGGACCTGCCTGTGATCGGAGACACACAGTCTGATACCGAGGACACGTGGCAGATCGTCATGACCTTCAAGAGTGGGACCGAATTGAACTGGACCTATTCCCGGGTGTTCCCCGGTGCGGACCAATCCTCCGGCCATTACTATGGTTCCCATGGGACCATGATTGACCAGGACTTTGTCATGCATCCCTTCTGGCGAGGCGCGTCACTGGTGCAAACGGATGGAACTGTTCGCCCATCTTCCTGGATCGAGGCGCAGTACATGGATTCACTCTCCAAAGACGACAGGGAGCACCTGTTTCCGCTTGGAGCCACGGACGGGTTCTCGATCGAGATTTACGACTTCATCCGCTCCATTCGCACCGGCGAACCGGTCGAAATGGACGGTGAGGCCGGCCTCCGGGCCAAGACCCTTTGCATGGCCTGCTACGAATCGGCCGAGGCGGGGAAGGCTGTCAAATTCGATGACGTGCTGAACGGAAAAGTCTCGGCTTATCAGGATCCGATCGATTCCCACTGGGGCATTTAGTCGCCCACGGAATACAGGCGGATACATGGAATTTAACCCCGGATTACGCGGACGTTCGCGGATGGGGGTCTTCGCGGGATTCATAGGTCACAATTCCGCCTGCTGGGAATTGTCTAGATACGTGTTTCCCCACCGGGTGGGTGATGTCTGCCGGAATCTGTCGTCCGATCCTCCGTAGGCATTCGCGCCGCCGTCGCAGAGGTAGGTCTGGCCGGTAATGAAGCGGGCTTCGTCCGAGGCCAGGAACACGGCGAGACGGGCGATGTCTGCCGGTTTTCCGGTAAATCCAACGGGAAGATTCCGGGCGTAGGTTTCCTCGTCGAACTCCGGAAACTCGCGATAGTACTTCTCGACGACCACGCAGCCCGGGGCGATCGCGTTGACGCGGATGTTTTGCGGCCCCAGTTCCACGGCGAGGGCGCGCGTGATCGACATGACCGCACCTTTCGTGCCGGAGTAGATGGCAGACTCCCGGGAAGACTCGAACGCTATGAGTGAACTGAGATTGATGATGCTGCCTTTGCCCTGCTCGAACATGGCGGGCAGGACCGACTGGGTCACGAAGTAGACAGGGCGGACGTTTACATTGTAGAGCACCTCGTAATGATGCGGTTTGACCTCCGTGATTGGCTGCATCGCGGTGATGCCGGCGTTGTTGACCAGCACATCGATGCCGCCCAGGAATTCGCAGGCATCCTTTCCGAGCTGGCGGGTCTGGCCCAGGTCGTTGAAGTCTGCGAAAAAGGTTCCGACCTTTCGTCCCGATTCCTCAAACGCCTTCAGTTTCGGCGGGAGATCATCTTCGATGTCGTTGACGTGGTGAAAGGCGACGTCCGCGCCTCGCTCCGCGAACTCTAGTCCGATCCCCTTGCCGATCCCCGTGCCCGCACCCGTGACCAATACCCGCTTTCCGCTCCAGTCAGACGTTTGATTCATAGCCACACGGAGGCACAAGCAGCGAAAAAAAACAAGAACCCTCTGTGTTCCCCGCGGTACAAAGTCTGCTACCCCCCAAGGAGGGTCCGAAGATGTCGAAGGGTTGGTTCCGCAGCCTCGCTCAGCGGCCGGCGGTAGACCTTTGCCGAGACGAACCCGTCGTAGCCGACGTCGTCCAGCGCCTCGAAAACGGACGGGAAATCCAGGTGGCCGCTCCCGGGCAGGTCTCCGTTTGTTTCACAGAGGTGAAAGTGTGCGATGTTCTTCCCGAGGCGGAAGATCGGCTCAGTCAGGGAAGTCTCCTCAATATTTATGTGGATGGTGTCGAGCATCGGTTTCACCCGCGGCGAGCCGATGCGGTCGGTCATTTCCATCACCTCCGCGAGCGTGTTGTTGAAGCCACACTGGAGGTGGTTCACCGGCTCCAGTGCGATCGTGGTCTGATTTTTTTCCGCGGAGTCGGCCACTTGTTTCAAGGCGTCCCTGATTCGTGGCAGGGCGAACTCCGGGTCGGCCTCGTCCGTCCGAAACCCCTGCATCTGTCCGACCACCAGAAGAGCCCCAAACCGCGCGGCGATCTCCGTGCATTCCTGCAACCGTTCCACCGCCGACCGCCGGATCGAAGCATCCGGCGAACTCAGACAAAGCCCTTCCCCGAAGTAGTGGGTGCCGGTCATGAAGGAGACGACAGGCAGACCGATTTCCCTGGTGAATCGCGCCAACGTGTCCGTCTCAAAGCTCTGGGGACGGGCCAGGTTAAGTTCCACGCCGTCGTATCCCAGGTCCTTGAGATGGCGCAGCACATCGGAAAACGCCTCGAAGGATCCGAAGGCATCCGGACCATCCACCATGATGTAGCTGAGCTTTCGCATCTCCGGTGAATGTCGAATTTGTACCAATCCAAAAATAGTGAAGGATAGAGTGGATTGATGGTTCAACCGTGGAACCGCTGCACGCTGTCGCGTTCCTTTTCGTATTCCTTCCGCAGCGTTTGCGTCTTTCTCGACGTGCTTGCTTCCGCCGGGGCCGCGTCCCACCAGGCGCCGCCGCCGGATGCGAAGCGATGTTTTTCCACTTCAACGACGATGACGCAGGAATTCGTTTCCCTGCGGGCTTTGCGTAGCGCCTTGCGGAGTTCCTCCTCTGTCGTGACGTGCCAGGCGCGGGCGCCCATGCTGCGGGCGTTCGCCGCCATGTCAATGGGCAGGTAGTCGCCTTCGAGGCGGCCGGACTTGTCGCTGCGATGGCGGAACTCATTGCCGAAACTTTTTCCGGTGCGCCACATCTGGAGCCTGCGGATGACCTGGAACCCGTGGTTGTCCGACACGACAACGGTGACCTTCAGGTTTTCCTGCATTGCGGTAATCAATTCCATGGGGTTGATCTGGTAGGTTCCGTCCCCGATGAACACGTACACTTCACCCTTCGGCTGGGCCATCCGTGTCCCCAGCCCGGCGGTGAGTTCCCAACCCATGCAGGAATAGCCGAACTCAAGATGGGCCAGGCGGCCGCCGGTGGCGTCCCACAGCTTCAGGATGTCCCCAACGGGGGAGCCGGCGGCAGCCATGATCGAATCGCCGCGTTTTGCCTCGTCGTTGAGGATCCCGATCAGGTGCCCCTGGCTCATGGCCTCGCCGGGGAAGGTGACGAACGATTCCTTCGCGATCTGGTTCTCCCACTTCGCGATCGTGCGCTTCGCGTCCCGCACGTTTGCCTGGCGCGGCTTGACGCCCGCGGCGCGGCAGGATTTGTGCAGTGTGGTGAGCGTATCCCGGGCGTCGGCGACGACGGGGATTGCCCGCTGCTTGAAGGCGTCGAATGGCGCCACGTTGATTCCGACGAATTTCACATCCGGGTGCTGGAACATGCTCTGTGAGCCGGTCATGAAATCGTCCATGCGCGTGCCGATGCAGAGGATCAGGTCGGACTGGGCGGCCATCTCGACGGAGGCGGAAGTGCCTTCCAGGCCGTGCCCGCCGAGAAGCGTTGGAATCTTTTTCTGAATGCAACCCTTCCCGGCGAACGTTTCGGAGACCGGGATGCCGAAGGTCTCCGCGAACCGGGTGAGTGCCGCGCCGGCGTCGGAATACACGCATCCTCCGCCTGCGATGATCATCGGGCGCTTCGCCTTCTTCAGCAGGGCCGTCACTTCGGCAATGCGGTCCCGCTGGGGCTGTACGCGCTCGATCCGCCACGTCCTCTTTTCAAAGAAGTGCGCCGGGTAGTCGTGGGCTTCCGATTGAACGTCCTGCGGAAACGCGAGGGTGACCGAGCCGGTTTCGACCGGATCGGTGAGGGTGCGCATGGCCTGGGGCAGGGCGGTGAGGACCTGTTCGGGCCGGGAGATGCGGTCGAAGAACCGGCTGACCGGACGGAAGCAGTCGTTCACGCTCACGTCGGCGGAGATGGGATGCTCGAGTTCCTGCAACACGGGGCCCTGGCGGCGGGAGGCAAAATAGTCACTGGGGATCAGGAGCACGGGAAGGCGGTTGACCGTGGCGGTGGCCGCGCCGGTGATCATGTTGGTGGATCCGGGGCCGATGGAGGAACAGCAGGCCAGGGCGGCCAGCCGGCGGCTGGCCTTGGCGAATCCGGAGGCCAAGTGGACCATCGATTGCTCGTTGCGGCTCTGGTAGTACGGGAGCTGATCGCCGCATTCCTCCAGGGCCTGGCCTACGCCGCAGACGTTCCCGTGACCGAAAATGCCGAACATGCCCGGAATGAGGCGGCGAGTCTCTCCATCTCGCTCGCTGTACTGGACTTGGAGAAAGCGGACCAGGGCCTGGGCGGCGGTCAGCCGGATGGTTTTGTGTTTAGTGGATGTACTCATCGATTCACTCCTGTTGTTCGGATGAAACTAGGAAGTACACGAAGGACGCGAAGAAAGGAATCCCAATCAAATCCAGCTCCGCGTACTTTGAGTCTTTCGCGGCCCCTAAAAAATGTTCCATGGCAGTGTCAGCCTGCTCTCACTGCTTCGCGCGGCTTCCTTGCCGTCGATGGTCGCGAGCAGGGTGCCGTCTTCCGCCCAGTCCAGGTCCAGCATCTTTCCGCGAACGCGAAGGTTTGAAAGCTTTGCCCATGGCCATGGTGAGTTGACGAACACGCTGAGTGCGTCTTCGGTCCAGCGGATGCCGAACACCCCCTCGATGACGGTACTCAGGATATTTAAGTTGGCAGGATAGTTCTGGAACCGCCAGGGAATGATATGACCTTCGGCATCGTAGGCTTCCGCGCGGTAGCGCGGACCCAGGCCCGCGTTTTCTCCCAGACGACGGTACTGCTTGAACATCTGCCGGTGCCCTTCTTCATAGCAACCATGGGCGTAGAGGCCGGCGGGAATCTGGTTGGTGGGGCTGAAGTTGAACGAACTGTTTCGCCCCTTGTACGGCACCGGATCAAAGAACGGACTGCTGCGGGCCAGGGTCAGGACCCCCAGGTCGGCAACAAAATCCGGGTGGTTACACATATCGGCGACCGCCTGGGCCTGTTCACCGGTGGCCAGACCGCCGGGCCGGAGCGAAGGGTTGGAAAATAGGGCCGTAATGAACCCGCCGATCCCCAAGTACCCATTTTGCGTGCGCTCGGGGTTGAGATCGGTGAAGAAATTTATCTCGTCGCTCCAGAAGTGCTCTCGAACCGCTTCGCCTAGGTCTTCGGCATATTTTCTGAACACCGCGGCACGCTTCTCGTTACCGACCCGTTTCTGGATTTCCGCCATGGCCACGTAGCTGCCGTAGACTGTCGCGCTCGTGTCGCTGTAAAAATACCCGGCCCCGCCGCGGTAGCGCATCACCGCCTCGTGGGCGGTGCCCAGGGTAATCGGTCTATCCTTCTGGTCGTGACCCATGCGGTCGTGCTCGGCCGCGTTGGGAATCAATCCGGTTTCCTTGTCATGAAAAGC
The DNA here is from genome assembly GCA_964611475.1 of uncultured Verrucomicrobiota bacterium. Classification (GTDB taxonomy): domain Bacteria; phylum Verrucomicrobiota; class Kiritimatiellia; order SLOV01; family SLOV01; genus CAUZEO01. The sequence continues at coordinate 8,465 of CAZTAB010000297.1, forward strand.
CACCTGCGACTCCACGGCGTCTTCCAGGCGCTCCAGGACGGTGATGCCTTCACCAATTTCCTCGCTCAGCAACGCGAGGTCATTGGTGGTCAGAAGGTATTTCTGCAGCCACCCGCACATCCAGCTTGCGTCGCTGGCATAGTTTCCGATGCCGGGAACACCATTATCCCGAACCCCGGGAGCGAGCAGTCCCTTCTTGCGGGTCGCTTTCAGCCAGTAGAGCAGCGTGTCCCGGGAGGCCTGGGGATCATGTAGCAGCTCCACGGGCAAGTCCAGGAGCCGGTCCCCCCCGAGCTGGGGCCCCGACTTCAGCGTCAGGTTGTTGCTTTTCGTCAATCCGGCGGGCCCACCACTGTCCGGTATGTCAATGCGGTTACACCGCCAGTTGGGCCAGGACCAGAGGAACGTCCGGCAAAAGGTTTCGTCCGGCACGTCGAGTCGGGGATCCTCGTTGAGATACGTCTCCCACCAGGCTGCCGTCTCCTTTTCGTGCCGCTCCGGATCATCCAGCAGCCGGTCCAATCCGGTGCGCGCCTCGTCGAGGGTGTCGGCACACGCGCGCGCGAAGTAGAGCGGGCCGGGGTCGGCGCTGCCTTCGCGCTCCAGGACGTGGCGAATCATGATCCCCGCGGTTGTCGGCCCATCCATCCCCATGTTGACGTCGTCGGCATCCGCCGATGCGCCGATGGCCTCGGGGTACTCCAGCTTGTGGCATTTCCACCACGCTTTTCCACCCCGGACATCGTGACCGGGTTCCGTTCCTTCCATGTTCGCGCCGTGATGGGCCCGGATTTCATGATACACGTGCCACCGGCTGGTGGAGTTCCCGGGTCCAGGATGGAGCATTACCTTATAGAAGTAACCGGGATGTAACCGGGGAAGGAAAAGGCTTACTTCGACCGTCAGGTCATCAAACACGTGATGCCAGGTCTGGCGGTCTGCCCGGAACGAAACCCTGGTTTCCAGGGCGCCCGTTTCCTTGGTTGTGTAGAGAAGGTATTTTCGTCCGCTCTCCGCATCGTAGACCGCCGGCACCAGATGTTCGTCTCTCGACCACTTTCCCTGGGGAGGACCATAATGCAGGACCTTGGAAAAGCCGTGACACATCACCTCGACGACCATGGGCCGTTCCAGACTCGCCATCAGCTCCACCTGTCCGTTCCCCCACATGGCCGGGCGGAGGATGGTGTTCAGTTTCCCGGGTTCGATGGAATAGGACAGGTCGTCAATCTGAATGCACGTTTTCATGCTAGCTGTCGGTGCCGGGGAACGGGTCGGCGGTGTATTTGAACAGGTCTCCGGTTCCGCCCGGCAGTTTCAGGTGAAGTACACCGTCTCGTAAGTCCACAGGCACGGCCTTTCCGCTGACCCGGTCTAGACGATAGAGCTTTTGTATTTCGGGTGCAAACTTGATTGAGATGACCGAGGTGCGGTCAGAGGCTCCGGCGCCGTGCCACACGTTGGTGATCATAAAGTATCGTTCTCCCCGGTCGTCCCGGAACAACCCCAGCAGGGCATCTTTGCCCTGGCGCAGATTGTTTTTCTTCTCCCTCGAGGGTTCAATCGTAATGCCCGCAATCGATCGGTCCCCGCCGGCACCGGGCGCCCAGCGTTTCGTGTCTCTGGGCAATGGGTTGGTCACCGCTTTGCCGTTGTCCTGATGGGTTCCCGGCACATAGCGCACGCCGGTGCTGGTCAGAAAACGCAAGGCGGCGCCGACGTTGATCACTTGCGGGTTCACTTTAGCGGCTGCGTCGTACAGGCGGTTGGGCTTGTTGGAGTTTTCGATCAATCCGCGCTCAAACGCCAGGTCGTACGTGAAGTAGAGAATGCCAGTGTAGCCGTAGGTCAATGGAACGAAGATCTGGAAGCGCAGGTCCGACTCACTGGGCAGTCGGCGCGTCCACGTGCCGGTCGCCTGGAAGGACTGGATGAACATCCAGTACGGCATGCCGTGCTCGAGCGCGGTGTTGCGGATTGCGCCGATCAGCTTAAAGTAGTTGTACGACGTGCCGTCGGGGTCGCCCAGCGGATACAAATCGGTCATGAGTACGTCGGGCTCGACCATGGCGGCGAACTCGTCGTAGTAGCGTTCGACACTGTCATAGCCTCCGTCTTGTGCTTCGTGCCCGGCCGGATGAGCATTGCAGTAGGCAATCGCGTCGGGGTGCTGCCGGCGGAGCCATTTGAGCAGATGGCGGGTGTAACGCAGGTAGGACGGTTTGGCAGCTTCATCGTTGACCATGATGCCGATGCAGCCGGGGTTTTCCAGCAGCTTGTGCAGGCGATCGCGATTGGCTTGGCTGTCAAGTTGCTTGAGCCCCTCGACAAGCGTCGCGGGCGTGGTTCCCGTCTTGTTGGCAAACTCCTCACCCCAGTGCTCCAAATGCAGATGCCACGGCAATCCATCTTTGGCGGCGAGCGGCAGCAACACGTCGTAGGTGCCCGGCTCCCACGTGAGCAGCGCACTGAACCCGGCTCCGCGATATTGTTCGATGTCAAACGGCTGGGGTGTCATACGCGTCAAGCCGATGATCGTAAACGGATGGCTTCGCACCCAACGGTGACCGCGGTCAAGCTCTCCATGGGCCCAAATCGGCACGTTGATGATGGCCGACGCGAGCAAAAGCACAGTCATCGTGACCCGCTGCGAGCTTCGTTGTTTCATATGTTTTGTACTCCTGGATTCAGAAATGTGACTGGGTGAAGAAAGTCTGTACCACGGTTCATGAGGATTGTTCAGCAAAAAACATCCCACGACAACGACAGCTGGCTGTCGTCACTACGCGCAATTTCCTTGCCGTCCAGTTCGGCAACCAATGTCCCGTCTTTCTTCCAATTCAGGGAAAGCTTCTTTCCTCGAATACGAACATTAGAGAGTTTCGCCCGAGGCCAGGGCGAGTTGACATCAACCGTCAACGCCTCCTTCGTCCAGCGCATGCCGAAGACCCCTTCGATGACGGTATTCAGGATATACAGATTGGCGGGATAATTCTGGAATCGCCAGGGAAGGATGTGACCTTCGGCATCGTAGCCTTCCCCGCGGTAGCGTGGACCCAGGCCCGCATTCTCGCCCAGCCGGCGGTACTGCTTGAACATTTGCCGGTGTGCTTCTTCGTAGCAACCATGGGCGTACAGGCCGGCCGGAATCTGGTTGGTGGGACTGAAATTGAATCCGCTGTTTCTTCCCTTGTAGGGGACCGGGTCATAAAAGGGGCTGCTGCGGGCCAGGGTCAGGACCCCCAGATCGGCGACGAAATCCGGATGGTTGCACATATCGGCGACAGCCTGGGTTTGGTCCGCAACGGCCAGGCCTCCCGGGCGTAGCGACTGATTCGCAAAGAGCGCGGTAATAAAACCGCCGACCCCGAGGTATCCGTTTTGGGTCCGGTTCGGGTCGAGATCAGTGAAGAAATTCAACTCCTCATTCCAGAAGTGCGTTTGAACCGCTTTGCCAAGGTCGTCGGCATATTTCCTGAATACCGCCGCGCGATCATTGTTTCCGATCAATTCCTGGATCTCTGCCATGGCCACGTAACTGCCGTATACCGTCGCGCTGGTATCGCTGTAAAAATACCCGGCCCCGCCGCGGTACCGCATTACCGCCTCGTGGGCGGTACCCATGGTAATCGGTTTGTCTTCCTGGTAATGACCCATGCGGTCGTGTTCGGGGGCGTTGGGAATCAACCCGGTTTCCTCGTCATGAAATGCAACTTGTGACTCCACGGCGTCTTCCAGGCGTTCCAGGACGGTGATGCCTTCACCGATCTCCTCCTTCAGCAAGGCGAGATCGTTGGTGGTGAGAAGGTATTTTTGCAGCCATCCGCACATCCAGCTTGCGTGGTGGACATAGTTGCCTATGCCGGGAAGACCATCTCCCCGGACCCCGGGAGCGAGCAGGCCTTTCTTGCGGGTCATTTTCAGCCAGTAGAGCAGCGTGTCCCGGGAGGTCTGGGGATCGTGCAGCATCTCTACGGGCAAATCCAGAAATCGGTCACCAAGGACCTGCGGGCCCGACTTTAGACTCACGTTATTGCTTTTCGTCAATCCGGCGGGCCCGGCGCCGTTCGGCACATCGATCCGGTTGTACCGGAAGTTCGGCCACGACCACAGCAACGTCCGGCAGAAGGTTTCGTCGGGCACGTCGAGTCGGGGAACCTCGTTGAGGTACTGCTCCCACCAGGCTGCCGTCTCCTTTTCGTGCCGCTCCGGATCCGCGAGCAGGCGGTCCAGCCCAGCCCGCGCCTCGTCGAGAGTGTCGGCACAAGCGCGCGCGAAGTAGATGGGTATGGGGTTCCCGCCTCCGTTGCGCTCCAGGACGTGGCGGATCATGATCCCGGAGGTTGTCGGCCCATCCATCCCCATGTTGACGTCGTCGGCATCCGCCGACGCGCCGATGGCCTCGGGATACTCCAGCTTGTGGCATTTCCACCACGCCTTCCCGCCCCGGACATCGTGTCCGGGTTCGGTTCCTTCCATGCTGGCGCCGTGATGGGCTCGGAATTCATGATATGCGTACCAGCGTTGCGAGGTGTTCCCGGCCCCGGGATGGAGTGTAACCTTGAAGAAGTATCCCGGTTGCAACCTGGGAAGGAACAGGCTGACTTCGACCGTCAGGTCATCAAACACGTGGTGCCAGGTCTGCCGATCCGCCCGGAACGAAACCCGGTTTTCGAGGGCGCCCGTTTCCATGGTAGTATAGAGAAGGTATTTCCGTCCGCTCTCGGCGTCGTAGACCGCCGGCACCAGGTGCTCGTCTCCTGACCACTTTCCCTGGGCTGGACCGTAGTGCAGCACCTTGGAGAAGCCGTGACACATCACCTCGTCGACCAGGGGCCGATCCAGTCTTGCCATCAGCTCCAGGACGCCGTTTCCCCACATGGCCGGGCGGAGGATGGTGTTCAGCTTGCCGGGATCGATCGAGTACTCAAGTTGTATCAATTGCGAATCCTCATGAGAATGGTATCCGTGCTCCCCACCGGCCCCGGGCTGGTGGGGGCGTCTCAGAACGGCTTTCGACTTGTATGCGATGGGGGGATGACGGGTTGCTTCGCCGGCTCGGGCATCGCGGCGAGTTGCGGGCAGTGATCGTGCGGCACGCGGTGGGCGTCCATAATCAATCGCCATGGTGCCGGGTCACGTACAAACTCCCAGACGACTTCCTGATCCGTCGTGACTTCGAACACCCGGCAGGTGTGCGATTCGGTGATCAGCGTGTTGCCGTTGGGGAGCCGCTCGCAGTGACCGCCGTAGGAATTGTAGAAGTGGTGTCCGTTTTCGTATTTCCAGACAATATCCTGCCCTTTTCCGAAATAGGTCTTGGTGGGGTCGATTTCCAGCACCACCGAGTGGCCCCCGTGCTTGTGATCGCGCAGGGGTGGCTGGCCGTTGTCGAAGATCAGGATATTTCCTTCTCCGGGCATCCCTTTTTCAATCATGCGCGGGGAGTGCTGCCCGGCCAGTCCACCGAGGTAGTCCCCGGTGTATCGCCAGACAAGATCCCCGCTGTCCTTTGATATGATGAATATGAACCCCAGGTTGCGGGGACTGACCAGGATGTTGCCCGGCCTGAAGCGTTCGTCTCCCGCATCGAACCACTTGTTTTCGGGTAGTGCCTGGATGTTGTTGAAGTGCGTCATGTTCGGACCCGGGTCGTTCCGAAGCCACCCGTCCAGGTCGAGATGCTCGTAGGATTTCCAGTTCCAGATGGTTTCGCCATTGGGGGTGGCCTCCGCGATGCAGTCGAACAGGAGACCGTCCCGGTTCCGCGCTTCCGAGTCGGAGATCCTCGGCCGGCACGCGTCCGGAAGAAGGACCTTGTACAGGAAAAGTGTGTTCCCGTTCTCCAGCCGCTGGGCGGTGGCGCCGGCGGCGTGCGGAGAAGCGGGCGGTGACGCCTCCCATACCGGATTGCCGGCCCAGTCGACTTCGACGAGCCGTCCTTCCAGGCACCAGCCGGTGGTGTTGCGGCCGGTGGTGCTGGACGCGAGCAGGTTTCCGTTCCCGAACAGGGTGGGGCAGCGCATGGCGTCGAGATCCCACCCGTGAACGAAACGTCCGTTCATGTCGATGAGGCTGATCTCGCAGGTCTCGGGCGAGATCGACCGGGGCTCCGCCTCGTCCCCGGATTCCACCTCCGGGCCCGATTGTATGACTCGGGCCAGGGACCGGGCCCCCGAACGCGCATATGCATTCAAAAGGGTGTACCCGTTCGAGCACCGGAACGGGTCATAGACTGTTGTCCCAATGGGATAGACCGTCCTCATCGTCGTTTCAGAACCACGAAATACACGAAGTTGGCAGCGGCAATTTGATTGCGTCTGTTTTGAATATTTTGAGGTTCAAAAGAGATCCCAGGGAAGGGAGAGCTTCCGGTCGGAGCTGCGGGCGGTTTCCTCCCCGTTGATGCGCGCAATGAGGGTGCCGTCTTTTTGCAGGTCGAGCTCAAGAAGTGAATCGCGAATCCGGATATTGGAAAGTTTTGCCCATTCCCACGGCGAATTGACGTGGGCGGTGAGAGCGTCTTTTGTCCATTCCATGCCGAACACGCCTTCCGTGATCGTACTCAGCGCGGAGAGAATACAGGGATAGTTGACGAAACGGTTCTCGAGGATCTCGCTGGTGTCGGCGTGGTAGCATTCACCGCGGTAGCGCGGGCCAAGACCGGCATTCTCGTCGAGACGCCGCCACATTTTGAAGAGCTGTTCGTGCGCCTCCTCGTAGCACCCGTGGTAGTACAGCCCCGCGGGCACCTGATTGCTCCAGTGCATGTCGAAGTTACTGTTGTATCCCTTGTAATCGGCGGCGTCGTAGTAGGGATTGCTACGGGCGAGGCAGAGCGTTCCGTAGTCGCTGGCGAAGTCGGCATGATTGCACCACTCGGCAAGCCGCTTCGCCTGCTCGGGCGTGGCCAGTCCTGATGGCTTGTACGTGTGATTCGCGAAGAGTCCCGTGATGAATCCGCCCATCCCCATGTACTCGGTCATGTTTTGATTCTCGTCCAGGTCGCGGAACATGCCCGACTCCTCGTCCCACAGGTGGGTCCGGATCGCCTCGCCCAGATCGTCGGCCATGGCGCGGTACTCGGCGCACTTCCCGTCGTTTCCGGCCAGTTCCTCAATGTCGGCCAGGGCCATGAGCGTGCCCCACACATTGGCGCTCACCTCGCAGTGGTAGGTTCCGCGCGCGCCGCGGATCCGCGTCACCGCCTCCATGGCCGGGCCCATGCCGCTGAATTCGCCGGGGTACAGGTCGGCGAAGCGCTTGACCTCCCCGTCATTCCAGAACAGGCCGGTCTTTTCGTCCCGCTGGGGGAGTTGTGCTTCAAGCCCGTTCTCCATCCGCTGCAGGAAGGTCAGGCCGTCTCCGATGTCTTCCGAAAGCAGGCCGAGATCTCCGGTGCTGAGGATGTATTTGTGGACCAGGCCGGTGAGCCACCCAAGGCACTCCGGGTAGTTTCCCGGATTTTCCCTTCCCTGGTAGAACCCAACGCTCATGAGGCCCTGCTTCCGCGTGTTGCGGAGCAGGAACAGCATGGTGTCGCGCGCCGGCTTCGGATCGTGCATGTGCTGGATGGCTTCGATCTCGACCGGGTCGCCCAGACTGAGCGCGACACGGGGCTTGATGCGGCAATTGTTCACCGTAATCATACCGGCGGGCATGATGCCCAGGGGGACCTCCAGTCGGTTCATGCGGTAGTTCGGCCAGGACCAGAGCCAGTTCTTCGCGAAACGCTCATCCGGAATATCGAGTCGGGGCACTTCGTTCAGGTACTGGTTCCACCATGCCTTCGATTCCGACTCCAGGCGCTCGTGCGATGCGAGAAGGGGGGCGAGATTCGTTTTTGCCTCTTCCGGCGTGTTTCCGAATGCGCGAGCGAACGTGAGAACGCGCGCTTGGTCACCATCCCGATCCACGAGATGCTTGATCATGATGTCGTTCGCGTAGTCGTAGTCGATTCCCAGGTTGATATGCTCTGCATCCGAGGTGGAACCAATGGCTTCGCCGAGCCCGGCCTTGTTGCGGATCCAGGCTTTGCCCCCGGTGAGATCTGAGCCGGCGTCTGTGGCAAGCAGTACGTTGCCGGCATGTGAGCGCAACTGGTGGTAGACGCGCCAACGTTTCGTTGTATTTCCCTGCCTGGGCTCGAGGCGGACGCGAAGCAAATAGCCGGGCGTGACGCGTGGAAAAATCAGGGCCGCCTCGACCACCAAATCGTCGAATTCGTACCGCCATGTTTGCCGGTCGGGACGGAAGGAGCACGTCGCGTTTTCTGCTCCGGATGCGACCGGCCGGTCGAGCAGATACTTCTTTCCCGTTTCGTCATCGTTGATGCCGGGAATCATGTGTTGTTCGCTCTCGTAGTTGAGGCCCTCATGCTCCGTGAGACCGAAGCAGACGATCTGGTTCACGCAGGGGCGCTCCAGGTCCGCGAAGCACTCGATCTGCCCGTTGCCCCACATGGCGGGCCATTTTACTCCCCGGACTTCTTCAGGGTGGATGGTGTAGGAGAGCCAGTCGACGGAGCTTGGGTTAGTTCTCATGGCTCGCAGGCTATAGCCTGTTGATGATTTTCTCAAGTCAGAATGTCACGAGGGGAGCGGCGATCCACGCTCCCAGATTTTGCTCTGCAGGGATGTTGAGTTTGGCTACGGTGCAGACATGAAACTCTCGGTTTGCCACTACAGCTACCACCGCACGTGGGAGCAGGAAGGCTGGAACTGCATGCAGCTGGCGGAGGAGACGAAGGCGGCCGGAGCTGTCGCCATCGATTTCCATGTCCGGTTTCTGGGCGATTTATCGACGGCGGAAGGCCGGATTTCCAACGCGCTTTCCTCCACCGGGTTGACGCTCTCCGGACTTTCATTATCCAACAATTTCAATACGGAGGATCCGGCGGAACACAACGCCCAGGTGGAAGCTGTCAAGGCCGGCATCCGGCTGGCGTCGGCCGTCGGCGCGCCCAATTCGAGGATTTTCGGCGGGCATTTGGAGCCTGGCGACGACGGCACCCGATTGCGGGCGGGGCGGCAGCGGATTCTGGACGGATTGGGGGAGGTTGTACGGGACGCCGAAGCGCATGGAGTCATCCTTGCGCTCGAGAATCACGGCGGACTTCCCTGTAGGGCGGAGGAGCAGGTGGAAGTGATCGAAGCTATCTGTTCACCGAATCTCATGGCGACCATCGACCTGGGGAATTACATGCAATGTGGGCAGGAGGGGCACGATGGGATGGCCATTGCCGCACCGCACGCGGCCTATATTCACGTGAAAGATTTCAGGAAGAAGGACGGGTGGCGGGCGGACAAGCCCTGTTTTGGCGAGATGGAACCGTGCACGGTGGGGCGGGGGGATGTCGATGTCGCGGCCTGCGTCGATGTGCTGCGCGGTATCGATTATCAGGGATTTATTGCGCTTGAGTACGAGGGCCCCGACGATGAACGGAAGGGCGTGGAGGAAAGCCTCGACTTCATGTACACGGTCCTGCGGCCGGATGAAGCTGGCTGAGCGGTACGGACGGTTGAACAGAAGGGGACAAAGCAATTGGTCCGCGGAGAGCTGGCTTCATTCGTGCCCAACCACTCCTCGCCCACGCGCACCGTTTCTTGGGCTATGGTGACCATCCGCTAGAGACCTGATCTCATCCATCTTTTCGAAGAGATCATCGGGATCCACTTCCTTTAAATCCTGCACAGATTTTCGTTTGGTCCCTGCCCGATCACGGTCCATCAACATGTGGCTATGGCCGGCAATCACGGTGAAATCCCGAGTCAGCCGCCTGCCAGCTCAAAGCACCTGATGCCCCGCATCCCGCATCACGTCACATAGATGCAATAGAACCTGATGTCCTCGGGCCGCACGCACTCGGGGCTCACGGGGCCGAAATAGATGTTGAGACGGACCGGGCCGCCGAGATTGGGAAGAGTGTCCCCGCCGGGCCAGCGCAACGGGACCCGAAGGCCGGATTCCCGGATGACCGCGGCTTCATCGCCTGAATAGCCCTTGATCGGATTGAATTTTTCGTCGAGCACCTCGACGCGCAGCGAGGCGTACTCGCCGAGCCCGGACACGTTGAGAAAGGCCTCGCCGGGTCCGTCCAGACTTTCCAGGGGGCAGGTCATGAGCTGCGCGCCGGGACGATAGTCCACCGGGTTTACCGGATAGGTCTTCATGTACCCGAAGCGGTCGCGCTCCCAGGTGGTGAGGCGGACCTGGCCGTCGTGTCGCCAGAGGGAGTACCAGTACTGGGTCTCATCCCCGACGTTGACCATGCCCTGGCCCTGCATCAGCGCCGGCCCCCAGCCCTGGGTCGACTCGGGTTCCTCGCGGCCGGAGATGAACTTGTAGTCCTTGATCGGCTCGTGGAAGTGCATGGCATCATGACTGATCAGCAGGCCGAGATCGACCGTTACCCAGCGGCGGTCGCCGGTGGGATGGCCATGCCACTGTCCATAAATACCCAGGATGATATTCCCGCGATGATGCAGGGATGCGCCCAGGTGCACCTCTTCGCCGGTCCGGGTTATATCATCTTTGGTCGGCCCATCGATAATGGGCTGGCGTATCAGGCCGAGCACGCTGGCTTCAGACCAGTTTTCGAAATCATATGACACGTAGGTGTGCATCTTGCGCTGAATACCCGCGTGGCCCGGGCCCTGGCCGTTGACATAGTAGCAGCCGTTCCAGTTGATCAGGCCGGCCTGCTCGAGGCGCGGCCCCACCGGGTTGTTTGGGCTGGGCGTCCAGTGGATGCCGTCGGGGCTGTAGGCCACGCACATGCGGCAGTGGCGGTCCTCACGGCCTGATTCGTAGTTCAGCTTGTAGATCTTGTTCGGATCAGGATCGTCCGGCTCGTACAACACGATGCCGGCCATGATGTCGGTTTCGTCCGGCAGCAGGACGATGTTGTTATCCTTCGATCCGTTGAATTTCACCAGGCCCAGCGAGGGCTTTTCCCAGTTGACGCCGTCCTTGCTGACCGCGTGGCAGAGCCGTCCCTCGAAACCTTCCATGTTGGCGAGCTGGCTGTTGACGCCGATGCGGCCGTTGTACCACATCTTGTATTCGTCCCCGACCTTGATCGTCGTGCCGTAGTAGTGCAGGCTGTCGTCGTGCGAGGTGGAGTCCCCCTTGGGGACAACAATCTGTGTTTTCGATCTCATCTTGCCCGGGATCAGGTGGGTGATGAGGTTGCGACGAAAGGGAATGCACACTTCGTCGAACGCAAACAGAACGGCTTCTTCCACTTCCGAGGCGCCGGGTGCGCCGGAGACTTTAATCATGATCAGGTTCCTCCATGTGAGTCCTTTCAGAATACACGGATATCCGGCTTTGTCGCGCCCAAATCAGGATCCGGGGGTTCCGTGGATTTTACCGCAGAGTTTCAGTGGTTACCATTGAGGTCCCCGTGTAGTACGGCTGGACTTCGATGAAGTTGAACAGGATATCCTGGCCGATGGGCCCGCCGGGCCCGCCGGCGATTGTCCAATCCGAGATCGTGAGATGTGCCGTCGTTGCGTTCGCACGGAAGACGCGCAAAAGATAATTGAACCACGGCTGGTTGTCCCGGGAGAACGACGAACCAACTTCCTGGCCACGACGGCTTTCGTACGCTTTTGATATCCCGGGTTCAGGCAGCGTCTGTACATCCTGGATATCGACCGTCAATCCCAGATCCTTCTGCTTGGAAATGCCGTAGGCCAGGTCGCCGTAGTCCATTGCAATCATCATGCTGGAGAAGGTCGCTCAGGGGATCAGGACTCGTAATTACTGCGCGACCCGGTTCGGTTGCGAGGCGCTACACTTCATACGAAGAAAGTGATCACCGCGC
>CAZTAB010000298.1:0-11633 GCA_964611475.1 uncultured Verrucomicrobiota bacterium
AACTGGGTTCAAGGAATTCGATCGGGAATTGCAGCGGCGACGGCCCGTCGAAGAGCGCGTGCGGGACTGGAAAGAGTTCTACGATTACTCCACATTCCCAGCCAAAAAGCTGCAAACGCAGGCTGCCCGCTGCATGGATTGTGGCGTTCCGACCTGCCATGCAGGCTGTCCGCTGGGAAACCTGATCCCCGACTGGAACGACTTCGTATACCAGGACCGGTGGGAGGAAGCGATCGTACAGCTTCACAGCACGAACAATTTCCCCGAATTCACCGGACGGCTCTGCCCCGCGCCTTGCGAGGAGGCCTGCGTGCTGGGAATCAACGAGAAACCTGTCACGATCGAAGAAATCGAAAAGAACATCGTCGAGCACGCCTGGAACGCGGGCTGGATCACCCCCCATCCGCCGGCGAAACGAACGGGCAGGACGATAGCGGTCATTGGATCCGGACCCGCGGGGATGGCCTGCGCCCAGCAGTTGAACCACGCCGGACACACGGTTCATCTATATGAGCGGTCCAACAAAATCGGCGGACTTTTGCGATACGGAATCCCCGACTTTAAAATGGAAAAATCCGTCATAGATCGCCGCCTGGACGTCATGGAAAAAGAGGGTGTGATAGCGAGAACCGGCGTGGATGTGGGCCAAGACGTCACAGCCGAAGACCTGAATCGCGATTATGATGCGGTCGTCCTGTCCATCGGGGCCACCCAGCCAAGGGACCTGGGAATCCCCGGACGCGATTTAAAGGGAGTTCACCCCGCAATGGATTTTCTAACCCAGCAGAACAAGCGCGTGGGGAAAGAGTCGTTCAAGGTGGAGGACATCTTCGCCACCGGCAAGCATGTCATCGTGATTGGAGGGGGCGACACCGGCAGTGACTGCATCGGCACCTCCAACCGGCACGGCGCTGAATCGGTGACGAATTTCGAGTTGCTCCCCAAACCAACCCAGGAACGGCCGGCAAACCAGCCATGGCCCTTCTGGCCGATGAGGCTGCGCACGAGTTCGTCTCATGAGGAAGGGGCACACAGAAACTGGGGCATCCTGACCAAGGAGTTCCTCGGGAAGAACGGGCTCCTGACGCACCTGCGAACGGTGGAGGTCGATTGGGTATCGGAAAACGGCGGCCGCCCGGACATGGTTGAAGTCGAGGGCACGGAAAAGGATTGGCCCTGTGACCTGGCCTTGCTCGCCCTTGGGTTCCTCGGACCCGAGCCGGACGGCATCGTGGAACAATTCGGATGTGAATTGGACGCGCGCGGCAACATCAAGACCGACGAGAACTATATGTCGACGGCTCCCGGTGTGTTTGCGGCGGGAGACAGTCGTCGCGGACAGAGCCTCATCGTATGGGCGATCTCTGAGGGACGGGAGGCCGCCTGCGGCGTCGACCGGCACCTCATGGGACGAACCGAACTCCCGTCCAAGGAAGGCGTGGACCTGCCGCGGGTCTAGCGGCTTTCAGTTTTTGAGGAAGAAATCAAAAGCCAGCCCTTCCTCCGCGCCAAAACGCCGCCCGAAGGGCTTGCTCAACGGTTGACCACCGTCCCCCTCTGCTCCGGAGGCTCAACCACACGGCACGTTAAAACCAGGGAGGCGTACACATTGGTTTCAACAACCGCGTTAAGCGGCAGGTCCAGGACGCGCTCCCAGGTTGCAGAATCCCCCGCCCCGTTCCGGTAGCGAACTCTGATCGTCGCTTCCCCGCCCGTCGAATTCTGCACCACATCACGGACCTCAATCCGGTAATCCCGCTTCCCGCGATCAACCGGGGCGGCCTCCGATTCCCACGTTTTCCCGGCATCCAGGGGTAGAGAGGCAACCTGCTTCACACCAGATCCGTCATCGACCGAAATCAGAAGAAGCACCGGGAGAAGAGAGATCCCCGTGTTGATAATCGAACCGATCAGACGACACCCGCACGTCATCGCGGTTGCGACCAGGAGGACGGCCAGAAAACCTCCCATTCCAATCCGCTGCAGTTTCATATCCCCACACTGTACTCCCCCCTGCTCCGCAGGGGAAACAAAAGAAAGTACGAGGCATGTTGTGCGAAGTGTTAACCTCCGTCGGCGAAGAATCGATGATTCGGGTCCAAGGGTGTGGTTCTCGCCTGTTGAGGCCACTCTCTTTAAGCAGGGACCTGGATTCATGGACCACCCACCCTGATGTAGTTTTACGCTCTGGGGATGGATCACATCAGGCGGCCACGAAACGGGCCATCCACGGACATGAGGTCCTCAATGGATTGCCAGTTGACATGGCCGTCCATTGACAAAACATTTCCACCACCTCTGTGTCTCCGTCCAGGAAGATTCTTGGAATTTGATGGGGGCGTAGAAGTATCTGATGTGGTGAAAAATATCCTTGAATCGTAATTCAGATCGGCGTCGGAGTCGCCAAGCAACCCCGTAGCCGACGGGTTTGACACGGTGGACATCCGGAGATAATCGGGAGGACTGATGGTTCCAACATAGCCAAACGAGAGGTCAGCGCTTGACCACCCGGCCGTTTCGCCCCAGCCGCTGATTCCACTACCTTCGTGGGTATGGCCCGCCTTCGGACATAAAAAATACCTGGGCTTGCTCTCAACCAGCGTGTCAACGGCAATATCCTGGCCTGGATCCAAGCTATTCGCTATGGCTCCAAACCAATAATATGAACCGCTGACGTTGGTGAAATAGGGGACAAGGAAACCAGGCTCAAACCCTGGCGGACCGTCCGTCGTAATAAGCAGCAATTGCTCCCCCAGGCGACGGACATTGCTTTGGCACGCCGCGAGTTTCCCCTGGTCGAGTGCCCGGCTGATGACGGGCAACATGATGCCGCCCAGGATTGCGATAATACCAATGACCACCTGCAACTCAACGAGGGTGAATCCCCCGGTCGAAGCGGGCCGGAACCTGCAGCCAGGATCCCGTTGTAAAAAGGCCATGCGGGAACTGAACTTTTCGCGATATCTTTTCATTGGATTCTAAACGCAAGACTCCTGAATCTACACCGACCTTCACGCCGAGTCGAGCGTAAGCCTTTTAGCGGCCGGACCAGCTGGGGCGCCTCCGGCTTCCCGCTTGCCACCCCCTCCACTTTTCTCTAGTTTTGGCGCCTGTCTGTCAAAAGGCTAGGAGAAGCAGATTATGTCCGAAATCGTAGAAATCAGGGGCCGGGAAATCATTGACTCCCGGGGGAACCCCACCGTAGAAGCCGATGTCACCCTTCTGAGTGGGGCAGGAGGGCGCGCAGCGGTCCCATCCGGTGCGTCAACTGGCGAGAATGAAGCGCTGGAACTGCGGGACACCGAAGAGCCGAGATTCCTCGGCAAGGGCGTGCAGCAGGCAGTGCACAACGTCAACGAAATCATCGGGCCCGCGCTGAGCGGGTTCGACGCACTGGATCAATGCGGACTCGACGAAGCCATGCTCGAGTTGGACGGAACCGACAACAAGGGCAATCTCGGTGCCAATGCGATCCTGGCCGTGTCCATGGCGACTGCGCATGCGGCAGCGGATTTTCAAGGCCTTCCGCTGTTCCGGTATCTCGGCGGAACCAACGGGAAGGCCCTGCCGGTGCCGATGATGAACATCATCAACGGCGGGGCGCATTCCGACGCCCCCATCGACTTCCAGGAGTTCATGATCATCCCGCTCGGCGCCCAGAGCTTTTCCGAGGGGCTTCGCATGGGTGCAGAGGTGTTCCATTCGCTCAAGTCCGTTCTGCATGCGAAGAAGCTTAGCACCGCGGTGGGTGACGAGGGCGGATTTGCGCCCGAACTGGAAAGCAACGAAGCCGCGCTCGACGCCATCATCGATGCCATAGGAAAAGCAGGCTACGAGCCGGCGAAAGATGTCTTCATTGCTCTCGATGTTGCCTCCAGTGAATTCTACGATGAAAAAAAATCGAAGTACGTGTTTGCAAAAAGCGACGGATCGGAGCACAGCGCCGAAGAACTGGTCGACTTATACGAAGAGCTGATAAGCACCTATCCGATCATCAGCATCGAAGACGGCTGTGACGAAGATGACTGGGATGGCTGGAAAATCCTCACGGACCGGATCGGCGACCGGTGCCAGCTGGTAGGAGACGATCTGTTCGTGACCAACACAAAATTTCTCAAAAAGGGCATTTCCCTGGGCGTGGGAAACTCAATCCTTGTGAAAGTCACACAGATCGGGACACTCACAGAAACTCTCGACGCCGTTGAAATGGCGAAACGCGCCGGATACACGGCAGTGATCAGCCACCGGTCGGGGGAAACAGAAGATACCACGATCTCCGATATCGCAGTGGCCACAAACGCGGGCCAAATCAAGACCGGGTCCCTCAGCCGAACAGACCGCATCTGCAAGTACAATCAACTCCTGCGGATCGAGGAAATTCTGGGTGACGAGGCGAAGTACGGAAGCGAAAGCTGGCTCGGAAGGATCTGAGTTCACGAATTTCCTTTGTCGAAACACGACGCATGCCTTACAATCTGGTCAAGGTGAGGTAGGGCGAGGAACGTGAGTCTTCAAATCGTGACAAAAATTGCCTGGGCTATTCTGGGTATCGTCGCGCTGGCAATGATTCTCAGCATGTTCTATCCCCAGTATCAGAAATACCTCGAGCTCCAGCAGCACCACACAGCCCTGGAGAACAAAATGCGGGCCCAGCAGGAGCACCTGAAGAAACTCAAGCATTACCAGGCGCAAATGAAGAGCAACCCCAAGTTCGTGGAAAATATCGCCCGGGAGGACCTGGGATACGCGAAGCCGGGCGAATTCGTCATAAAATTCGTGGATGATTCACGGGCTACCGTGCGCGCAGCTCAATGAGGATCGATCCCCACCGGGGCTTTGGCACGCGAGAGTGCCCCGGTTGCGAAGTCGAAGTCGAAGCAAACCAAAATTCCTGCCCGGTATGCGGCTACATGTTCCCCCATCCCGACGCCTGGCAACGCGGCATGCGCCTCTGGGGTGCCCTGATCATGCTGGGCCTGATTTTATTTCTACTCCTCGCGCTATTCCTCTAACACTCCACGTCACCCATCCCCGCGGACCATTTTGCCCCCTTGCGTCCGAGGAATCCCCCAGCCAGCCTAAAGCCCAGGCCACGAGAACCCGGCACCGTTCGAGCCCTTGATGTACGCTGGAGTTCCTTCCGTTCCCGTTGTCCGGCGGGGGCGGGGTCTGGCCCACCTAGCTTGGTGAACCATTCTGGCTCTTTTTCACCTGCAACTCCGGGTGGATCGCGGCGACAAAACTACCCGGCGGAACACTTTCCATGATAAACACATTGCCGCCGATCGTCGAACCCTTCCCGATGACGGTATCCCCTCCAAGAATGGACGCATTGGAGTAGATCACGACATCATCCTCAACCGTCGGATGGCGCTTGATGTGCTTGATCGGAAGGCCGCTTTCATCCAGGGGAAAACTGCGGGCACCCAGGGTCACGCCCTGGTATATTTTCACACGGTTCCCGATTTCAGTCGTCTCCCCGATCACTACGCCGGTGCCATGATCGATGAAAAGGCCGTGGCCAATTCTCGCTCCAGTGTGGATGTCTATGCCCGTTTTCGTATGGACCCATTCGCTCATGACACGGGGCACAATCGGAACCTCCAGCAGGTAAAGCTCGTGCGCGATACGGTGGGATACGATCGCAAACAGCCCGGGATAGGAGATCTGTACCTCCGAGAAACTCAGGGCGGCCGGGTCTCCTTCATAGGCAGCGCGCGTGTCCTCAGTAATCATGGCCCGAACTTCCGGAAGCCGCCGATAAAAGTCCGACAGGACGGAGATGGTCCGCGCCCCGAGATGCTTGATTGCCTTGCATCCCTCGATCTTCCCGGCTTCCCCTTTCCACCCGAACGGCAACGCCACCTCGATTTCGCGCAGCAGGAGCCGCCAGGCCTGGCACAGGGTGCGGGTGAGGAACACGGAGAGTTCCTCGTTCCGGCCGATTCCCTGGGACATTCGTCCAGGCAGGAGAGCATCGATCAGAATGCGCAGCGCCTCGGTGATATTCCTGGAATCAGGATACTCCCCCAGCATTGCATTGGGCGCGTCGACCCCGCTGATGTCGTACTGCGGAACAAGATCGGACACAACATCCGCAATCAACTCCGACGCATCGCTGGACCGAGAATCCATGGGTTCATCTTCGGGACGGGAGTTCATATGGTTCCCATGGTACGAGGGGAAAGTTGAACGTGCAAGAGCAGGTTCCCGGCACGCCCAATACGGCCAAATTCATCAAAGAAACCTTGTGCAGAGGACCACATCGTCGTTTAGTTCACCGGACGGGACAGGCGATCAACATGAAAAGGGCGATCAAATTTGTGCTCTGGGGAATTGTCACGCTCTTCCTCGTCGGCGCTACCATCGTTCCGTTTGCCAAGGATCGGCTGGTTCGGAATATGACCGTCCGGATGCTGTCCGCGGCCACCGGGTTCGGCGTCGAACTAGACTCGGTTCGGCTAGGAATCCTGGCTCGGACTGTTGATTTCGAGGGGCTGCGCTTGCGAAATCCCGAGAGCTTCGATATTCCAGAAGCAATCACAATCAGCCGCGTACATGCGGCATGGACATGGTCCGCATTGTTGCGAAGAACGGCCAGCTTCCGTCGAATCCACGTCCACATCCCCTCGGTTACGATCGTCCGCCCCAAATCCGGACCGAGCAACATGGAACTTCTGCAGCAGAATATCGTGCAGCTCAGGGACGGCAGCGGAGCAGAACAGGGACCCGCATCCGCCTCCATATTCCCCCTGCCACGGGAGATGACCGCGGATGCACCCTCATCTGGCATCCGAATCGGCGAACTGCGGGTGCACCTGGGAACCATTTACATCATCGACTACAAAATCGGGAGGGACACCGTGGCCGAATCAGAGTACGAGTTCGATCACGAAGAGGTTTTCACAAACGTCACCGACCTTGACGAGGCGGGAACCCAGCTTGCCACGCGGTTCGGGATTAATTTATTTATCAACGGAATTACAGGGCAGGTCGAGATTTCCCCCGGGGCGAAAAAAGAAATTCTATCCGCCACAAACGAGATGGTTCAGGAAATGATGCAGGACCATCGACAAATCGAAGTGGAAAACGCAGAGAAACAATTTGAGGAGCTTCTGCGACGCTGAACCGATTGGTCAAACCAACAAGGGCATTTTGGCAACAGAATTGGAGCTCAAACTTTCACTGGACGAAGATGCGAGGCACCGGATCGCAAAGCTGCCGGTAGTCCGCAATTTTGCTTCGGGCAACGCATTCCGCCAACGTCTCCGGAGCACCTACTTCGACACGCCAGACTTGTCCCTATCCCAAAAAGGGACCGTGCTGCGCGTGCGGCAGCAGGGCGGTCAGTGGATCCAGACAGTGAAGACGACAAACGAGGCCAGCGGCGGCCTTCACCAGCGGGGAGAGTTTGAGTCCCGGATTCCCGATGCCTCCCCTGACTACACCCGCCTGGTGTCCGAGCATGATCTGAAACTGTTTTCGAATCCCCACCTCCTGCAGCAGATGGGTCCCGCCTTTGAAACAGATTTCTGGAGAACAAGCTGGCACCTCCACCTCCCCGGCGGATCAATCGTCGAGCTCTGCATGGACATGGGCGAGGTACGGAAAGAATCCCAAACGGTTTCGATTTGTGAACTCGAACTGGAGTTGAAGCACGGCTTATCAAATGTGCTATATGAAGTCGCCCTGGAAATCGCCAGGTCCGTGCACGTGCGAATCGAGAATACATCCAAGGCACAGAGTGGATATAGCCTCCTGCGTCCATCGGGCCCAAAGCCGGTTCGACGAGTTCCGACCGACGTCGGGCCGGACATGACTGCCGAGGATGCTTATGTCTCCATTCTCCGAAACTGTCTTTTCCAGATGCAGGAGAACGAAACCGTGATCCTCAAAACCGACGACCCCGGGGGTGTCCATCAAATGCGGGTCGGCCTACGCCGGCTTCGAACCTGTGTTTCCCTGTTCCAAAACTTCGTACCCGATTTGAACCGGCGAATCCTGGGAGACGATGTGCGAGTGTTTAGCCGGGACCTTGGCTCGACACGGGACTGGGACGTATTTCTTGAAGATCATTTGCGCCCCGCACTCACCTCCCTTGGGATGCCCGATGATTGCCAGAACCTCCTCGCGGTGATGGAATCCCGCCGAGCGGAGCACTACAACACCCTCCGAGATACGCTTGTGTCCCGGGAATATCATCTTGCCATGCTGAGGGTGTCCGCGTGGGTGGCCTGCAGAGACTGGCGAAAAGCGCTCGATCCAAAGCGCCTGGCCAAGTTTCGAAAACCACTCCGGGGGGTGGCCAGCCAGATATTGAGCACGGGACATCAAAAAATTCAGCGACGACACGCCGCATTGAACCCAGGGGATGTGAGGGCTCGGCACCGGCTCCGGATTTCCGTAAAACAACAGCGCTACGCCGCGGAGTTTTTTCAAGGCCTTTATCCCCCCAAGTCACTGCGCAAGTACGGCAACCAGCTGAGCGAGCTGCAGGATCTGCTTGGGAAACTGAACGACGCGTCCTTGGCCAACGAAAGGCTCTCGAACCTGAGGAATCCCCAGGTGCCGGATTCGATCGCCTCCTACATCAACGGCTGGTACGCCCGGGATGCCATCTACAATCAGGATCAGTTCCCTGTCGCGTGGGAAAAATTCCAGCGTCAGAAAATGTTCTGGAAATAACGGCCCTCCCCGGTCTCCTGCACCACGCTTACAATCCCAAGTTCAAACGCCCCCCCCCGGCTCGGATATCAACCTGTCATTTCAGGACCATCGCTCAACGCGCCAGCGGCGTGATCTCGGCATAGCCAGGGGCAATGCCTTTTCTTTTCGGACTCACAACTTCCCCTTCGGCGCTTCATCCGCAAGGGGCATTTTGTCGCCTGCAACACACACAAGACCGGCATGTCATTGCTTGCGCGTTTAGAAGCCGGGACTCAACTCATCAGCGCTTCGCGAACCTTCCGCGCAAGCCGTTCGCGTGAAAACGGCTTCATGACCAGAGCAACGGCGCCCCCGCTTGGATCCCTCAGGGTCCGATCCTGCGTAAACCCGGAAATGTAGAGGACCTTGAAGCCGGGGCGGATTTTATACATCTGCTCGACCATATCCGGCCCACTCAGCTGTGGCATCACGACATCACTCAGGACAAGATCGATTTTTCCCTCGTAGTCGCTTGCCAGTTTCAGCCCCTCGGTCCCATACCGGGCTTCAAGAACGTTGTACCCGAAACCCGAAAGTATTCGCGAGGTAAGCTGGCGAACGGAGTCCTCGTCTTCAACAAGTAGAATCGTTTCGTTCCCGAAGAGATCTGTTTCGTCATCGGCTTTCACGCGAGGGACCGCTGCTTCCTCGTTCCACTGTGGAAGATAGATTCGAAATTCGGAACCAGAGCCAACAGTGCTGATCACGTCGATGGCACCCCGGCACTGACGCACGATTCCGTAAGCGGTCGAGAGGCCCAGCCCGGTCCCGGTGGTCTCACCCTTTGTCGTGAAGAAGGGTTCGAAAATATGCTGGATGATACCGGGACTCATTCCGGTTCCCGTGTCGAGGACGGACATAACGCAATGGGGTCCCGCTTCAAGGTTTGGCAATTGCTGGAGATCCACGTCCATCAGCATCCTTGAGGCGGTTCGAATCATGAGCTTTCCACCCTCAGGCATGGCGTCGCGGGAATTCACGGCCAGGTTCATGATCACCTGTTCTAGGGATCCGGCATCCGCCGTGACGGAACCTGCGTCATCGGACAGTTCCGTTACCAGGTCGATATCGGCGCCGAGCGTACGACGAAGCAGGGAGGCCATGCTAAGAACAACGGCATTGATGTCCACTTCACCCCGGTCCATCTTCCGCTTTCGGCCAAGCATCAGCAACTTCCGGGTCAGATCCTGAGCGCGCTCCCCCGAGCGGATGATCTCCTCGACGTCCTCGCGCGAGGGATGATTTTTGTCGAGAGATTCCAGCGTCAACGTCGCGAACCCAAGAATCGAAGTCAGCAGATTGTTGAAGTCATGGGCGACGCCACCGGCGAGGCGTGCAATTGCCTCCATTTTCTGTGCCTGTCGCAAGGCCTCCTCGGTGAGTTTTCGCTCTGAAATCTCCTCTTCCAACTGGCGGGTCTTCGCCGCCAGTTCTTCCGAAGAGTGTTTCTCCCGCTCGTTGCTGTCGGCTACGCCGGCAACCATCTTATTGAAGAGCTCTCCGGTTTCCTTCATCTCGCCGGAGGAACCGAGATCCACGCGTGTCGTGTAATCTCCTTCGTTGACCCGCTTCATTGCCTCCATCAGGCGACTGAAAGGATCGGACTGCGTCCGCATGAGCAGGAGGTGGCTGGCCGCGACAACCAGGATGGTGACGCCGGCGAGAACAATCAACCCCTGGAATACGGACTTGTCCCACCCCTGATGGTACAGCATAAAGGCACTGAACAGCCCGTAAATCAAAACGAAGCTGCACACCATCTGGAGCAAAATTTTCTGCTTCAGTTTCATTGGATTAGATCAACCAGGAATCTAACGCAGAAATGGCTCGTTTCCAGTCATGCCTCCCACAAAAAGCCGCAGGCCACTGTCGGGCCACCATGGGCGTCAGGCATTTGGCATCCGGATCCGTACGAATCCACGCTTTCCACACCGCAGAACCGATCCGTCTTCAGGGGCCACCTCGGCCCTGGGGTCGGACACTCGCTCGTCGGCGAGATGCACCGCCCCCTGCTGGACCAGTCGGCGCGCTTCGCTGTTACTGGAAGCAAGCCCGGAGGACGAAACCAGATTCAAGATCCCGATTCGACCGTCCACCAAACAATCCGGCCGCAATTCCACAACCGGCATGTCCGACGGCAATTTTCTCTCGGAAAACACACGGGCGAATTCCTTGGACGCCGCATCAGCAGACGGTTCCCCGTGATAGCGGGTCACAAGCTCCCGGCCCAATTCGTCCTTCGCCTCCCGGGGATGAAGGGACCTGAGCCGTCCGATCTCCTCCGGATCGAGACAGAGCACCAGCTCGAAGTATCGCCACATCAGGTCGTCGCTGACCGACATGGCTTTCCCAAACATATCCTTTGGGGACTCTGTCAGCCCGATATAGTTGTCGAGACTCTTGCTCATCTTCTGTGTACCATCGGTGCCTTCGAGCAACGGCATCGTGAGGACCACCTGCGGCGTCTGGCCGAACGATCTCTGGAGCTCCCGACCGAGAAGCAGGTTGAAAAGCTGGTCGGTCCCCCCCAATTCGACATCCGCCTCGATCACAACCGAATCGTACGCCTGTATCAGCGGATACATGAACTCCACGAGTGAAATGGGCTGATTTTCCGCATGGCGATTGGAAAAATCATCCCGGGCAAGCATCTGGGCCACCGTCACCCGCCCCGACAATCCCAGGACGTCCTCGAATCCAAGTCCGGAGCACCACTCCGAATTGAACCGGATCTCCGTGTGATCCGGGTCGAGGATCTTAAAAACCTGATTCCGGTAGGTTTCCGCATTGCGCTGCACATCCTCGCGGCTCAGCGGACTGCGGGTCTGCGAGCGGCCCGAAGGGTCTCCAATCATTCCAGTGAAATCGCCGATGATGAACACCGCCGTGTGGCCGAGGTCCTGGGATTCACGAAGCTTGTTCAGAAC
>CAZTAB010000299.1:0-15159 GCA_964611475.1 uncultured Verrucomicrobiota bacterium
CGCTTCGACACGAATCTAGGCTCCCCCTGGCAACTCGAAATGCGCATTCTCGAGAATGCCTCCCCGAAGCATTGCCGTGCGCTGCTGCGGCTGGTTCCCCAGTCCGCTTCCTCAAGGCGAATGTTACAACACATAAAGACACAAGGTACTCGCCCTCGCTTTGCTTGACGGAGCACCCGAAATAGAATGTGATAAACCACGATGCTTTCCAGTGAAATTTATGCGCCGGGAAAAATACGGTTGATCGATGTACCAGAACCCGAACCTGCCAAACCATCCGGCCAGATTCTATTTCAGCCTGAAATGGGCTGCCTTTGCGGGTCCGATATCCCCTTTTTCCTGAAGGAACCACACTACGATCCGAGACCAGGACATTCCCTGCATGAAGTCGTCGGTCGCATTCTCGACTCGAGCGGAACATCCCATCGCTTGGGAGAACTTGCAATGACCAAGGTGCCCGACCAGCTCGGGGTCCGTGAGCGAATCTGGATGGACGAAAACGAGGCATTTCCCCTGCCTTACAACATGCAAATCGAGCACGGAGTCCTATCACAGCCACTCGGGACGGTCGTCCATGCAATCCGGAAGCTTCCCTCCATCGTCGGGGCCACCGTGGCCATCCTGGGCCAAGGCCCCATGGGGCAATTATTTACTTCCACCGTAAGAAACCTCGGCGCCAGAAACATCATTTGCATCGACCCGATTCCTGAGCGACTTCTGGTGAGCACAAAAATGGGCGCAACCCACGTGATCAACCCCCTGGACACAGACCCGGTGGACGCGGTCAACCAAGTCACCGGGAATCTTGGTGCGGACCTTTCAATCGAAGTGGTCGGGCACAACGACCTAGCCCTCGATCAATGCTCGCAACTCTGTAAACAATCGGGCCATATCCTTCAATTTGGAGTTCCCCCTCACGGCGCGACCCCAATCCATTTACAGGATATGTTCCGCAAAAAACAAACCCTCCTCACCAGCGTCAATCCGGGTCCGGAGCAGGACTATCAACTTGCCATCCGGTGGATCCACAATGGGCTCATCGACCTTAAGCCACTCATAACACACCACTTTCCAGTCGAGGAGATACAGACCGCCTACGAGATTTTCAGCGGAAGACAAGACGGGGCGATGAAAGTGTTTATCGATTTCCCACATAGCGGGAAATGATAGAGGCGGGGCATGGCTCATGAGCCAGATTGCCCCTGTCTTGCATCGTCGCCTGCATGTGAATCAAGCAAAACTCTCCCCTCCTCCTCCCTGCCGACAAGGTTGTCAGGACTTCGATCCATCGCTTTCCTTCTGTTCTTCAGATTGGGAAAAAGCCCCCTATTGCGAGGGTGAAAATCCACCAAATACGCGCTACGTCCGTGCATGGCACGACAATTCGCCCCAAGGCGGAAGGAACCCAGAGAAGCCCAGAAACCCGGCTTTTCTTTTCGAGGATCTAAGGGTTGAAATCCCCTTGGACTTTCAGCCACAGTGAGGAATCACAAGCTGGCCGAGGAAGAGGCCCGAGGTGCTCGAAAGGAACTGTGCAGGTCATGTCTGATATTGGATTCTGTATCGTAGGGCTCGGCATGGGAAAGGTCCGCGCCGCTGAGGTCGAGAAGACAAGTGGAGCACGCCTGGTCAGCGTGGTCGACCTGAACGAACAACTGGCCAGACAAGTAGGCGAAACACATCACTGTAAATGGACCACAGACCTCGACAATGCCCTACAGGATGACAAAGTTGATGTCGTTCTCGTGCTAACCCCATCCGGCTTGCATGCGGACATCTCGATCCGGGCACTGGAGGCAGGCAAGCACGCCATCAGCACAAAACCGATGGAAGTCTCGCTGGAACAGTGCGACAGGATGATCGTTGCACAGAAAAAATCTGGCAAACTGTTAGGCGTGGACTTCGAAGAGCGATATAAAGAGCCAAACCAGCTGGTAAAATACGCGCTGGACCAGGGGCTCCTGGGAAAACCCGTCTTGGCCGAAGCACGGCTGAAATGGTTTCGCAGCCAAGCCTACTACGACGCAGGGGGCTGGCGCGGCACCTGGAAGATGGACGGGGGCGGCGCGCTGGCAAACCAGTCCATCCACCAGATCGATTTGATCCAGTGGATCATGGGGGGCGCAAGGCGCGTATGGGGGCGAACCGGAACATTCACACATGGCATTGAAACCGAGGACATCGGAAACGCGATGATAGAATTCGAGAGCGGTGCCATGGGGTGCATCCTAGGCACCACGACTTTTCCCGGCGACCCCTTTGCCGGCATCGAAATACATGGGGAGGAGGGAGGATTCCTATCCACCCGCCCTGAACCCGAATGGTATTTCCTCGATGGGCTGGAAAAACGGAAGCAAGAACTGAAGCGAATCACGCCGGCACGAAACATTGTGCAGGATGCCGTATCTGCGATCGCCAATGGAACCCCGCTTCAGTGTGACGCGCTGGAAGGCAGGAAATCCGTCGCCCTACTCAACGCCATATACGCTTCGGCCCGGCAGGACGGCGCACCCGTCACGCTACAACCGGAATAGCCGGCACCGGCAGACATAAAACCTCAAGGGAACGCGCTGCCAGTGAATACACGCCTTCACTCCAGACCCGGTTTGCCGTGCACGCGGGGGCGCCCGACCACTGCCACACGCCCGTGCATGTCAACCTGCCCCCCACCCCATTGAAAAAGGCAGTCTCCTGAACGAGGAAAGTGGCGCGGAGCCCCCTCCTTTGAGGCGTCCCGATTACAGAAACAGCTTCCGGCAGGACGAGACGCACACCATGGGCGCTGGCTACATGCTCTCTTCCGGTACAGGATCTATGTACACCGGCCGGACAGGAAAAGGTCCACGTCGCCGACCGATATCACGACGACGCACGTCGTCCACGCGTTGAGTTTCCGTGATTCAGATCCATTCACGAAGGATTACCGACCCGCCGGCGGCGGCTTAACGAGCAGGTCGCTGAAGTTCCTCAACATCTGAAGGCCGCGCCTCTGACTTTTTTCCGGGTGGAATTGCGCGGCCATCATCCAATCCCGCCATACCACCGAGGCATACTCCACTCCGTGGCTGCTCTCGCCAGCGATGGTGGAGGGATCCGCAGGTTCTGCATAGTACGAGTGAACAAAGTAGAAGTGTGCACGGTTGGGAACCCCCGCGAACAGGGGACAGTCCGGGGCAGCCTGACGAACCTGGTTCCAGCCAATCTGTGGGACCTTTCGCCCAGGACCATCCTCGAATCGGCGAACACATCCCTTCAAGACCCCAAGACCGGGCACTCCAGGCGCCTCTTCACTCTGCTCGAATAAAACCTGCAACCCCAGACAGATCCCAAGAAAAGGCCTGCCCACAAGGATCCAAGCCCGAATCGGATCCACAAATCCCTCCTCATCCAGATGACCCATGCAATCCCCGAATCCGCCGACCCCGGGGAGTATCACCGCCGCACACTCCTTCATCTGCCCGGGGGAGGTAATTACGCCGGCATTCAAGTCGAGAAAGGCGCAGGCATTGCGAACGCTGCCCAGATTTCCCATTCCATAGTCAATGATACCGATGTACGGCAAATCGTTCATTCCGAAAGGGTGCCCTTGCTGGAAGGAATACCCTTCACTCGAGAGTCACGCTCACAAGCCTGCCGAAGCGCCCTCGCCACGGCCTTGAAAACCGATTCGTAGGCGTGATGGACATCGTCACCGTACAGATGTTCGACGTGCAGAGTCATTCTCCCTATCTGCACGAAAGACTCAAAAAAATGCTTCAGCAACCAAGCGTCAAAATCCCTGATATTACGTTCCATCATGTCGAGGGAAAAAACAAGGTACGGGCGACCTCCGAGATCCACCGCCACGCGGCTGAGGGCCTCGTCCATGGGAACCACGCAGGATCCATACCGCCGGATCCCGGCGCGATCACACAAGGCCTCATCAAGTGCGGCGCCCAGGGCAAGGCCGACATCTTCTACGGTATGATGATAATCGACATCCAGGTCCCCTTCCGCTCGCAGTTTCAGGTCAATCAGCGAGTGCTTCGACAAGAGATCGAGCATGTGGTTAAAGAAGGGAATCCCGGTCTCAATGTCATAGATCCCACTACCGTCAATATTCAGCTCCAGCACAATTTCCGTTTCCCCGGTCTTCCGCCGGACGGATGCAGTTCGATTGCTCATGGCTTCCTCTCCCATCCCTTCACGCACCAAAACGACCGGCCGAGGGATCCCCTGAGCCGGTCGCTTCCAATGCTTCAACTGGACCGTCCGTTCAGGCCTTTTCGGAATCCTCGCCTGAAGCCTCATCCCCCGCATCGCGGGTAGGCTCCCCGTTTGTCTCCGCGGGCACTGCAGCGACACCCACGCTCTGCTCGATCCACTCCAGAATCGCCATCTCAGCGTTGTCGCTCCTTCGTGGCCCCAGCTTCATAATTCGTGTGTACCCACCCTGCCGACCTTCAAAGGTTGGCGCAATGGAGTCGAACAATTCCTTCACCCGCTCTGGGCGGCGCAATTTTGAGATCGCGCGCCGGCGTGCCGACAAATCGCCCCGCTTTCCAAGTGTAACCATCTTCTCGGCCAGCGACCGGGCCGCCTTGGCCTTAGGAAGTGTTGTAGTAATCCGTCTCTCGTGAATCAGGTCACACACCAAACCGGCCAGCATCGCCTCACGATGTGCCGTCGGCCGACCTAATTTCACGGTTCGTTTTCTATGGCGCATGACCCACCCGTTGTTTCTTACTCTTGAAGAGTAGGCTCCGCGGGCGGCGCATTCAGCAGATCGTTGTCAAACGTCATGCCCAGCGCCAGCCCGAGATCGGAGATCTTCTGTTTGATTTCGTTGAGCGACTTCTTTCCAAAGTTCCGGTACTTCAGCATCTCCGCTTCCGTTTTCTGAGCGAGTTCGCCGACCGTAGTAATATTTGCGTTGTTCAGGCAGTTTGCTGCACGAACACTGAGCTCAATCTCGTTGACACTCATGTTTAACTTCCGGCGCAACTCTTCGCGCTCGGTATCGACCTGTTTTTCACTTTCCTCAAACTCCACCAAGTCCTTGTCGTAGCTGACGAACACGTCCAAGTGGTGGCGCAGGATCGCCGCGGACAGGGTCAGCGCGTCATCAGCTGAAGCACGGCCGTCGGTCCAGATCTCAATCACGAGGCGGTCGTAGTCCGTGCGCCGGCCCACGCGGGTGTTCTCGACCGCATACTTCACGCGGCTTACCGGTGAAAAGAGCGAGTCAATCGGAATTACTCCAATTTCCTGTTCTTCGGACTTATTCCACTCCGCAGGGCAGTATCCCCGCCCAATTCGAACTTCCAGTTCCGCCGAAAACAAGCCCTCTCCATCCAGGGTACAGATGAGGTGATCGGGATTGAGGATTTCGATCGTGCCATCCGTCTTGATGTCCCCCGCAGTGACTTCGCCGGGGCCGGTCACGCTGATGCTCAGCCGCCTCGGTTCACGTGCGTAGGATTTCAGGAGCACTTTCTTCAGGTTCAGGATGATGTCCGTGACGTCCTCGACAACGCCGGGCAAGGTACAGAACTCATGTAACGCCCCCTCGATCTTTACGGAGGAGATCGCTGCACCTTCGAGAGATGACAAAAGAACCCGACGCAGCGAGTTTCCAATGGTTCGACCGTATCCTGCTTCCAACGGCTCGGCGACAAAACGCCCGTAGTTGGCCGTATTTTCGTTTTCGTCCTTTTGAATCCGCTTCGGCATTTCGAAGCGGCCGAGTCTGCGTGCCATGTCTTTTCTCCCAGAACCGCCCGTTAAGCGGCCCGTATGGTTACTTGGCACGTAAGGGGTCGCACAACCGCGACCCACGCGTGTCATTCGGCTATTTAGAGTACAGCTCAACCACGAGCTGCTCGTTTACGATCGGGGCGATTTCATCACGTGTAGGCACGTGCTTGACCTGCCCCTGTAAATTGTTCTTATCCACCGTAATCCAGTCGACCAGCCCTCGGCTCTCCGCGGCCTCAACCCACTGGGAGGCAAACTGCCGGCTGCCGGCGTGATCCCGAATCGAAACCACATCACCCGCTTTCAGAATCGCGGAGGGCATGGTGGCCTTGCGACCATTCAGCGCCAAGTGCCCATGCCTCACAAACTGCCGGGCCGCACGGCGGGAGGGGGCAAACCCAAGCCGAAAAACAACGTTGTCCAATCGCATCTCCAGAAGTTGGAGCAGCTTCTCACCCGTCACGCCATGCTGACGTGCAGCTCGTTCAAAAAAGCGGCGAAACTGCCCTTCATGCATCCCGTACATGCGGCGCAGCCGTTGCTTCTCTCGAAGCTGGCCAGCGTAGTCGGATGTCTTTCCCCGCCGCTGACCATGCATACCGGGTGGCGGCTTTCCCTGCTCGATGGCGCACTTCGCCATAAAACAACGATCCCCCTTCAGAAAAAGCTTCATGCCCTCTCGGCGGCACTGCCTACATACTGGCCCGATATAGCGTCCCATGTCCTTAGATTCCTTATACGCGGCGTCGTTTTCTCGGTCGGCATCCATTGTGTGGCACCGGCGTCACATCCTTTATGGAAGAAAGAGAAAGCCCAGCGGACTGCAGAGCACGAATAGCAGACTCCCGGCCCGCACCCGGCCCCTGCACCCTGACCTCCACCTCGTGCATTCCCATAGCGACGGCCTGTCGCGCAGCCTCCTGGGACACCACGGTTGCGGCGAATGCGGTGCTTTTCCGGGATCCCTTGAAACCGCCCCGCCCAGCCGAAGACCACGCCACGACGTTACCTTGCACATCCGTAATTGAAACGATGGTGTTATTGAAGCTCGCCTTGATAAACACGATGCCAACCGGCACAACTTTCCCGGACTTACTCCGCCTGCGACCGGCCACGGTCTTGCTCTGTGACGCGCCTTCATCCCCTTCGAGGAGTTCCTTCGCGCTGGGTTGGGCGGATGCGGGCGCGGCTTCCGGTTTCGCCGCAGATGTTGGCTCAACCCTTGGCGGCGCGGCTTCGGACTGCTGAGAAGTCTTGGCTTCAGTCGCGGGTTCCGGAGCGGCAGCACCAGCCGATGCTTCAGGTTTTTTCTCGTCTTCCATCATCGATTCCTAGATTCAATTCCCCGCTTGAAACGAAGCAGGTTACACACGGGCGGCCTTCCGGGCTGTCTTGTCACGTATCGCTCCCACGGTCTTCTTCGGTCCCTTTCGCGTCCGTGCATTGGTGGACGTGCGCTGCCCTCGAACCGGCAGACTCCGCCGGTGCCGAAGTCCCCGATAACTTCCAATGCTGATCAATCTCCGAATGTTCTGCTGCACCTCCCGCCGGAGGTCTCCCTCAATACGGTAATCCGTGGACTGCAGAACTTGAGTAAGAACCCTGATTTCCTCGTCCGACAAGTCGTCGGCTTTTTTCGCCGGGTCGAGATTCGCCTTCGCTATGACCTCCAGTGAAAGGGTGGGCCCGATACCAAAGATGTACCGAAGCGAATATTCCAACTGTTTCTTGCCGGGTATTTCGATTCCCAAGACTCGAGGCATGATTCAACCTGCTTTCGGCGTGCTATCCCTGTCGCTGTTTGTGCCGGGGGTTTACGCAAATCACCCGCACAACCCCATGCCGTTTAATAACTCGGCAACGCTCACACATTCTTTTGACTGAGCTTCGTACTTTCATTTCACTTCGCTCTCCATTCTCCTGCTGAACAAGATCCGTCCAACGGACATGTCGAAGGGAGAAAACTCCACCGACACCCGATCCGCAGTCCGGAAGGCCCCGAATTTCCGCCCCCCCTTCTCCTTGGCGAGGGCAACAAATCGATGACCATTATCGAGTTCAGCGGAAAAGACCGAATCATCTATCACATTCAGAAGGGTAGCGTCCAGCTGAATTACTTCATTTTTTTGCATGTGAGAACTTCAGGGACCTCATTCTTGACTAAAACGGTATGCTCGAAGTGTGCGGAAGGCATACGGTCCCCGGTCAGAACAGTCCACCCATCAGGCAAAACCTCAACTTCCGGCGTCCCCAGGTTGATCATGGGCTCGATTGCGAGGGTCATTCCCGTCCGAAGACGTGGCCCCTTGCCAGGCGGGCCAAAATTTGGGATCTGGGGCTCCTCGTGCATCTTGCGTCCTACACCATGCCCAACAAATTCCTTGACAACATTCAGGCCTGCATCCAGCGCCGTTTTTTCCACGGCATGGGAAATATCACCAAGCCGTCCTCCTGTGACAGCCTTCGCAATTCCCGCGAGGAGGGCTTCTTCCGTAGTCTTCACGAGGCGGATGATTTCCGGATCCTGAACACCAATCATCACGGTACGGGCGTTGTCCCCAATCCACCCGTTGTAGATCGTGCCAACGTCGATGCTGACGATGTCACCCATCTCCAGCCGACGGTTGGTGGGAATACCATGAACAACCTCATCATTCACGGACGTACAGATATGCGCCGGATAGCCACGATAGTTCAGGAAAGCGCTCTCGGCGCGGAGCTCATCCATCCGCAATCGGGCAAACTCGTCCAAATCCGCCGTGGTCACGCCGGGCGCGCACATGTTTGCGACCTCGTCGAGAATGAGAGCCGCGATCTGACAGCTTTCCCTCATGCTGTCGATTTCTTGCGGTGACTTGATTTTAATCATTGATTCCGGGGCATTTCCACCAGCAACTACTTTGTCTGGGCCGTACGGGATCTAGCCGAGGAGGTCGATCAGAGAATGGAGGACTTCATCTTGCGGGCGCTGTCCATTGACTCGCGCCAACAGCTTCTTCCCTTCATAGAACTCAACCAGTGGCAATGTGAGTTCCTCGAAAACATCCTGCCTTTTCCGGATCGTCTCGATCCTGTCGTCTGCGCGCTGCTCT
The DNA here is from genome assembly GCA_964611475.1 of uncultured Verrucomicrobiota bacterium. Lineage (GTDB taxonomy): Bacteria > Verrucomicrobiota > Kiritimatiellia > SLOV01 > SLOV01 > CAUZEO01. The sequence continues at coordinate 8,829 of CAZTAB010000299.1, forward strand.
AGCCCGCCTCCGCAAACATCACAAAGGCCTTCCTTCTGGGGAGGCTTCGTATCCCTATGGAAGATTTCGCCGCACGAACAGCAAACGAGGCGCCCCACAAGCCGCCTCTCCAGAACCTCGCGCTCCACATCCAGCAGGACAACCCGCGATAGCTGCAAGTCCACGTCCCGCAGCACCGTCTCGAATTCGTGGGCCTGGGTAACGGTCCGAGGAAATCCGTCCATGAGAATCTGGGCATCCCCCGGCAACGTATTCAAAAGGTCCATGATGATCCTCATCACCAGGTTGTCGGGAACCAGGAGTCCGTCCTCCATGAATGAACGAATCTCCTTCCCTGCCGCGGAATTGTTGTTGAGTGCCTCACGAAACAGGTCACCCGTGGACACATGACGATATCCTGCCCGCCCGCTCAGGCCCTTTGCGACCGTCCCCTTGCCCGAACCTGGAGGGCCCAGTAGAACCACCGCCTCCACGAGAATCAGCGCCGACCGCGCAGCTTTCCTTTCTTCAGGAACCCGTCGTAATTCCTCATCAGCAGATGCGATTCAACCTGCCGCATGGTATCAAGAACGACCCCAACCATAATCAGCAGACTCGTTCCGCCAAAGAACTGGGCGACAATGAAGGGGATTTCAAATTGCTGGTACATGAGATTGGGAATGGTGGCGATAATGGTGAGGAAAAGCGCACCGGAGAAGGTGATTCGCGTCATCGTCCGGTCTAGGAACTCGGCGGTGGGCCGCCCTGGGCGGATGCCCGGCAGATATCCACCGTATTTCTTGAGGTCGTCTGCGATCTGAATGGGGTTGAACTGCGTGGCAACCCAGAAATAGGAGAAGAAAAAGATGAGGGACGCGTAGAGGATATTGTACCACATTGTACCGAAGTCGATGGCGGCACCGATCCGCTTCGCCATCTCGAAAGGCATCATCCCGAAGATCCGCGCGGGAAACATAAGGATCGCCTGCGCGAAAATGATGGGCATCACGCCAGAATAGTTGACCCGCAGCGGCATATAGGTGCTCTGCCCTCCATAGACCTTTCTCCCCACGACCCGCTTCGCGTAGTGAACCGGGATCTTGCGCTGGGCCTGGGTGACCGCAATGGTCCCGGCCACCACCAGGAAAAGCATGACCACCAGCCCCACAAGGTGAAACACGGTGAACTGCGCAACGCCCGCCGTTGGGTTGAACATCTGGACGGCCGCCTGTACGGCACCCGGCATAGACGCGATGATTCCGATGGTAATGATCAGCGAAATTCCGTTCCCCACTCCCCGCTCGGTTATCTGCTCCCCGAGCCACATCAGTAGCATCGTGGCAGTTGTCATAACAACAATGGTAAGGAGACGAAATGGAATCCCGGGGTTCTGCACCAGCGTTGCATCGATTCCGAATAGTGCCTGCGGGTTTTCCAGCGTCACGGCCCACGCATATCCCTGCACCACGCAAAGCAGGAGAGTAAGGTAACGCGTATACTGAGTGATCTTTTCACGGCCCGTGTCGCCTTCACGAGCCAACCGCTCGAGGGTCGGGACGACGGCGGTCATCAATTGAATAATAATTGACGCGGAAATGTAGGGCATGATCCCCAAGGCACCGACCGCGCACCGCTCCAGCGCTCCGCCGCTGAAAAGGTTGAAAAGGACAAGAAACCCTCCCTCCGACCGTTGGGCCACCGCATCGATGGCTTCCTTCAGAGCCACTGCGTCCACGCCTGGTGTAGGCACCGCAGCGACGATGCGGCAGACAAAGACCATGGCAAACGTGAATCCGATTCGCTGCCGAAGTTCGGGAATCTTGAGGCTATTAGCAAAGGCGGAAAGCATGTCAGCAGGAGCCCCCAGGCCGGTCAGGTAATGACTTCACAGGAGCCGCCCGCCGCTTCGATTGCCTGTCGAGCTGACGCGCTGAACGCATGGGCCTTGACGTGAAGTTTCCGATCCATGGTCCCCCCCGTTCCTAAAATTTTCACCCGCGCGCCTCGTCCGCGGGCCAGCCCAGATCCCATCATCTCTTCGACGCCGACACTCGATCCGTCTTCAAACGCCGCAAGACTCAGAAGGCTAATCGGCGTGTACGCCACGCGAGTCGGGTTCTTGAATCCGCGCTTGGGCAATCTTCGCAAAAGCGGGATCTGGCCACCCTCGAATCCGAGCTTATGCTTGTGTCCGGCGCGGGACATCTGCCCCTTAGTGCCTTTTCCACAGGTCTTGCCCTTGCCGGACCCTCGGCCCCGACCGACTCGATTCCTTCGCTGCCGGGAACCCCGGGAAATCTCTATGGTATGCAGACTCATCAGTCCACGCTCTTTCCCCATCGTCCAGCATGGATCTCATCGCGCGACCGCAATTGACGGATCGCGTCCGCAGCGGCCTTCACGACATTCAGATAATTGTTGCTCCCCAGGGACTTCGCCAGGATATCGCGAACCCCGGAGAGTTCCAGGATCGTCCGCACTCCCCCCCCGGCGATCACGCCCGTCCCCTGCGACGCAGGGCGCAGGAGTACGCGTGCACCGTCGAATTTGCCAATGACTTCGTGCGGGATCGTGTTCTCGTTCATGGGAACCATCATGAGGTCGCGCTGCGCAATCTCAGAGCCCTTTCGAATGGCATCCGCCACTTCATTGGCCTTTCCCAGCCCGAAGCCCACGCGCCCCTTCCGGTTGCCCACGACGACCAGGGCCCCAAAACTGAATCGGCGCCCACCCTTGACCACCTTGGAACAGCGGTTGACATTAATGACCCGCTCCTCGAACTCCGAGGGCGCCTTCTCTTTCCTGCCCCGCTCTCGCCTGGCTCCTACTACTGCCACACTCGACTCCTTCCCCGACTAAAACTTCAGTCCAGTTTCCCGGGCAGCATCGGCCAGGGTCTTCACTCGAAGACCGTAGGCAAAGCCACCCCGATCGAATACTGCTTCCTCAATCCCTAGCGCACGGGTACGCTCACCAAGTCGCTTGCCGATCTCTCCCGCCGCCTCCTGATTGGGAGACTTGCCGCGCAGGTCCTTCTCCAGCGTAGATGCCTGCGCAAGGGTCTTCGACGTATCGTCATCGACGACCTGGGCATACAAATGCTTGTTCGACACGTACACGCAGATTCTGGGACGGGCCGCCGTTCCCCTAATCTTGTGCCGAATCCGGAAATGGCGCCGCTGCCGGGCCTCCGACTTGTTCGTTACTTGCATGATCAGGCAACCGCCTTTCCGACTTTGCGGCGAACTTGCTCATCCCGGTATCGGACACCTTTGCCCTTGTAGGGCTCCACTGGGGAATATGCCCGGATACGCGCCGCCACCAATCCTACCTGCTGCTTGTCAATCCCGGAATCCGCGATCGTGTTCTGCCCTTCAACCTTCACTTCGATCCCCTCCGGGATCTGATAGTGGATCGGATGCGAAAAACCCAAGTTCAAAACCAGTTCCTTCCCCTGTAGAGCTGCCCGGTATCCAACCCCCTCCACCACAAGGTGACGCTCAAAGCCCTTGCTGACCCCCTCGACCAGGTTCGAAATCAAACTTCGGATAGTGCCGTGGATCGCCCGCGCAGTCTTCTCCTCGCTACTGCGGGTAACGCTGATTCCAGATTCGCCTTCGCTCACGGACAGCACTTCCGGAATGGGAATGCTGGCTTCCCCCTTAGACCCCTTCGCAGTCACTGTTCCACTCCCGATTGTGATGGTGACTCCATCCGGAACCGAAACTGGTTGTATTCCAATGCGAGACATCGTGTTTTCTCCCTGCCGGCCACTAACCAGACGTAACAGAGAACCTCTCCTCCGATGTTTTTCCGTCGCGCTTCCCGATCCGTCAGCATGCCCGAGGAAGTGCTGACGATCGCCACCCCAAGACCGCCAAGCACTCGCGGCATGCTCTTCGCCTTGGCATACCGTCGAAGGCTAGGCTTGCTGATTCGCTGCAGCCCATGAATTACCGATTCATCGTCAGCACTGTACTTGAGGAACACGCGAAGAGATCTCTTCCCGTCCTGCGCTTCGACGTTGAAATCTCGAATGTATCCCTCGCGCTTCAGAATGCCCGCGAGCTCGCTCTTGCGATTCGAGTGAGGAATCTGCACGGACTCCTTCTCTGCGCCATACGCGTTGCGTATTCGCGTCAACATGTCGGATATTGGGTCTTGCAAACTCATTCTACCTAATCTCCTGTCCGCGACTACCCCGCCGCAAACGGCATCCCAAACAGGCGGAGCAGTTCGGAGGCTTCGGCATCCGTCTTCGCCGTAGTCACGATGACAACGTCCATGCCCTGGTTCCGCTTAACCTCGTTGGGATCGAGCTCCGGGAAAATCGTGTGCTCCCGAATGCCCAGCGAGTAATTTCCATGGCCATCGAACGACTTGTCCGGTGTTCCACGAAAATCACGGATACGCGGCAATGCAACATTAATCAACCGGTCAAGAAACTCATACATGCGAACGCCGCGAAGCGTCACCTTGGCACCAACGGCCATCCCTTCCCGAAGACGGAAATTCGAAATACTTTTCCGTGCCTTGGTAATCAGCGGCCGCTGACCAGTGATCTTCCCGATCTCATCCACCGCCGCATTCAACCCGTCCCGATCAACCTTGGTCCCGACCCCCACATTCACCACGACCTTCTCGATCTTCGGGATCTGGAGGGGATTCCCGTACCTCCCGCCTTCCTTCAGGGCAGGGAAAATTTCATTTTTATATTTATCTCGAAGATTGCTCATGATGGATCACCGGAAGCCGGATCCACAACCTTCAGATTCGAGACATGGATCGGCGATTCCTTCTCGATGATTCCGCCGTTGGGATGGTCCTGACTCTTGCGGAGGTTTTTCTTCGAGAGATTCACCCCTTCGACCACTGCCCGCTGGGCCCCCCGATAAACCCGCATGACCTTGCCCCGGGAACTGGCATGCGCACCGGAAATCACTTCCACGACATCGCCCTGCCTGACGCTGACCTTCTTCTGCTTGGTCATTACAGAACCTCCGGCGCAAGCGATACCAATTTCATGTGATTTTTTTCCCGCAACTCCCGCGCAACAGGGCCAAAAATACGGGTACCCCGCGGATTCTTCTGCTCGTCGATGATCACAACAGCATTATGATCGAAACGCAGCACCGAGCCATCCGACCTTCTCACCCCATTTTTCGTTCGAACGATGACCGCATGGTGGATCTCGCCCTTCTTGATGATCCCGGAGGGTTGCGCCTCCTTCACCGTCACCCTGATAATATCCCCGACCTTGGCAAACTGCTTTCCCTGCCCGAGAACCCGGATGCACTTCACCCGTCTCGCGCCGGTATTGTCCGCAACCTGTAAGCTGGTTTCCTGGCAAATCATAAAATGTCCACTTCTACGTCCGGGCCGGGCGGACAATGTCTACAAGCCGCCAACGCTTCAACTTGCTGTAGGGCCTGGTCTCCATGATCCGGACCACGTCTCCCATCGAAGCCTTCTTGTCTTCGTCGTGAACGTAGTACTTTTTAGAGCGGGTAAGCTCTTTCTTGTAGAGCCGATGGCGGATCCTCCGATCCACCCGAACGATGATGGTCTTGTCCATCTTCGTCCCGACCACTTCACCTTCCTTCTGTCGCCGAAGTTTCCGGCTTGGTTCAATCGCTGAGCTCAAGAGGACGCCTTCTCCTTCTCCCGGATCACGGTCTTCACCCGTGCAAGGTCTCGCCTCACAATGCGAAGTCGGGCCGGATTCTCCATCTGCCCAAAGGATTTCTGCATCCTCAGGTTAAACATCTCCTGGCGCAACTCCCCGTACTGCTGCATCAGTTCATCTCCCGTCAACTCTCTGATTTCGCTCGCTTTCATTGCCCCCATCCACTCAGCGATCTCGACTCACGAACCGCGTTTTGATCGGCAGTTTCGTGGCCGCAAGCCGAAGGGCCTCCTTCGCGATTGACTCCGAAACCCCGTCCACCTCAAACAAAACCCGGCCGGGCTTGACGACAGCCACCCAACCCTCGGTGGCTCCCTTTCCCTTCCCCATTCGCATCTCAAGCGGCTTCTTTGTAATCGGCTTGTCCGGGAACACCCGAATCCAGACCTTGCCCTTCCTCTTCATGTTGCGGGTGACCGCGACACGGCAGGCCTCGATCTGAATATTTGAAATCCAGGCGCGATCCAGGGCCTGCAGCCCGTAGGAACCAAACGAAATTCGATTTCCGGAGTGTGCAACCCCGCTCATATTCCCACGCTGTTTTTTGCGGTACTTAACCCGCTTAGGCATAAGAGGCATGGCTCTTCTCCTTCCGGACTTCCTCTTCCTCCGGTTTACAGATCCACACCTTTACACCGATGATACCAGCCGTGGTGCGCGCTTCGG
>CAZTAB010000300.1:0-10409 GCA_964611475.1 uncultured Verrucomicrobiota bacterium
CTGAAGGACGAGTTCGCATGCCTTGCCGATCCTAATCCGGCGTCTTGGGCTGACGCAATGAGCCGCCTCGCCGACGATCCACGGGAACGGGAACGGATCGGCTCCGCCGGCAAGGCCTTCGCCCAAAAGCACCACAGCTACGAGGCCTTCCACTCAACGCTGTCCACGCTCTATCGGGATCTAGAAAAACGGATATTAAAAAAAGGGAAATGAAAAATTTCGCCCCACGGGTCCGGGGCTTCGACTACGTGCAACCTTCACATCGGTTCTCACTTAGATCCCGGTTCGGGAAAATCAATTCGGCGCCTGACCCCACGCCGTAGCTCAGGTGCATCAGGGGGATGAAGCAAAATACCAGCAGGCACGAAAGTCGCCTTGATCTACGCACAACATCCACCGTGCAATAGGCAACGTACAATGCGTACAGGAGCAGCTCGGCACCCAGGACCCACATCAGCACCGGGACAAACACAAGCGCCAGCACGAGCGCCAGCAGGGACAAGACGAAAAAAAACGGAACAAGGGTGGCCGGTTCCACCTCGACGCCCGCCCGAATCAGGCGGATCCGGGTTGCCCCATAACCGTAAATCTGTTTCCAGAACCCCGAAACCGTCGATCGCGGGTAATGATGAAGGATCGCCTCGGAGTGGAATTTTAGAGCGTGGCCTGCTTTTTCGGCCTGGTACGACGCAAGCATTTCCTCTCCGGGCCAGAATTGGAGGTGAAATCCGCCGATCCCGGTGAGGACGCTCTTCCGATAGGCCATGTTGCAGCCGATAATGCGGGACCACTTTACCGTGCGGATCTGCCCCCTGCCTCGAACCAGCCGCTCACGACTGTAACCCGAAGCCTTGGACAGCAGCGACCAACCCGCGAGCCGGCCAGCGAGTGGAAGCTCATCAGGCACCATGGCCGGACCGCCGACCAGCCCCACCGATTCGTCCGTGAACGCCTCCAGAATTCGCGCGGGCCAGTCTCGCGACACGACGACATCGTCATCAATGAAGGCAACGAACTCCGCACCAGCAGCCTCCAAACCGTCATTTTTCTTCCGGCTCGAATCGCCCGTGGCATAGGACACTTCCAGGTGCCGAACCCGCGGGTCCCGGACAACCAGAGAACGGATTGCCTCCAGCATGCGGCCTCCGGGGATCTCTCCCGCGACAATGACCTCGATCCGTTCGGAATCCCTAGCATCCAGCACAGATTGCACAGCCGGAAGCAGCGTATCCCGCCCTGTGGTGGGAATGACGACCGAGAGCGCCGGTTTGTCGATGTCTTCTCCCATGCGAGTCAGAATGGCGTCAATCCTTGTGCCAAATCTCCCCTTCACCCGACCGGAACCATCTCGAGGTTACGATTTTCTGGCGGGTGTAGAAGTAGACGCCCTCCTTCCCCTGGACATGCAGATCGCCAAAGAACGAGTAGTCCCATCCGCTGAAAGGGAAGTAAGCCAATGGTGCCGGAACCCCGACGTTGATGCCCACCATACCAGCCTTGACTCGGTGGCTGAATTCGCGCGCCGCTTTCCCGGAGGACGTAAAAATACACGCGCCATTGCCGTAGGCCTGCCGGTTGGCGGACTCGATGGCCGATTCGAGATCGTCGAATCGCATCACGTTCAAAACGGGGCCGACCGTTTCCTCGGTGCAGATGCGCATGCCGTCCACGACTTCGTCAATGATCGATGCGCCCAGGTAAAATCCGTTTTCAGATCCCGGGACCGTGGCGTCGCGACCATCCACCGAGACACGCGCGCCCTCTTTTTCAGCAAGACCGATCAAGCCTTCCACCCGTTCGAGATGTTCCCGGGTAATCACCGCACCCATCCCGGCGCCTGGATCCTCGTCCGTCCGCCCCACCCGGATCGAGCGAGCGGCATCCTCCAGGGGAGGGATGAACGCGTCTTGGGCGCCCCCCACAACCACGGCGGTCGAAGCGGCCATGCATCGCTGGCCAGCGCAGCCGAATGCGCCATCGATCATTCCCGGCACAGCATTGTCGATGTCGGCGTCTGGCAGAACGAACACGAAATTCTTGGCGCCTCCGGCAGCCTGCACACGCTTTCCCTGCCGCGTCCCCGTGTCGTAGATGTACTTCGCCGTCCCCGATGCCCCCACGAACGAGACGGCACTCACATCCGGGTGCTTGAGAAGACAGTCCACGGCCTTCTTCCCTCCATGTAAAATGTTCAGCACACCCTTCGGCAGACCCGCCTCAATCAGCAGTTCGATCAGCCGGATCCCCGTCAGGGGAACCTTCTCGCTCGGCTTGAACACAAACGTGTTTCCGCAGGCCAGCGCCATGGGAAACATCCACATGGGCACCAGTGCGGGAAAGTTGTACGGACAAATTCCCACGCAAACCCCGAGCGGCTGGCGGATCGTGTGGCAGTCGATGCCGCGCGCGATGTTCTCAAGACTCTCTCCCTTGAGCAGCTCCGGGGCGCCACAGGCATACTCCACCACCTCGACGCCGCGCCGCAGATCACCCCGCGCCTCAGTCAGCGTCTTTCCGTGCTCTCTCGTAATCAACCGCGAAATCTCTTCAAAATGCTCTTCCAGCAGCGCCTTGTATCGGAAAAGAACGCGGGCGCGCTCGATCGGCGGCGTCTCCATCCAGCCCGGGAAAGCACGCGCCGCCGCCGCCACCGCCGCGTCGACCTCCTCCTCACCACACATCGGGACCTCGGCGATGATTTCGCCCGTCGAAGGATTGTGCACACACGACACACTCAATGTGCTTGGCGTCGACCATTCGTTGTCGATCAGGTTAGGACAAGGGATGAGGTTTGTTGTCGACATCGTATCCTCCTACTTCAGAACCAGAATCATCCTGAATTGAACGCCACCAGAACCCGAATGGGCTTGCGACAAAGCTTGCGAGTGAGTGGGTCGTCTCATCATTTCATTGCGGGAATGGGGTCCATGTCACCCGAACCAGAATCATCCTGGCATTTCCTCCAGCTCACCGATTCCATTCCCGAAAGGAACCATCAAAACCAGCCCGCACACCAGGCACACAATGGAGCAGAGACTGCATCAAACGCAATCCCCTTCCCCTCACCCCGAAAATCAGCTTGCCGGGAATGCGACCAGGGCCGGGACCACGGCTGATCAACGCGACCCGCGTTCCTGCTTTTCCCTCCGGCGCGAAAAGAGCCTGGACGCCACGGCCGGACACGAGTTGATGCAGCGCGCATCGAAACAGCACAGGCGCAGGCCTGTTTCGACCGCCTCCTCCTGATCGCTGTAGCTCCTTCATGTCCTCGACGGCACGTGCTCTATCCGGTTTGGGTTCAATGGGCATTGTTTCTCGGGGAAGGATTTATTCTCCGTCAGTTTCGAGCCGCGGTCAAGCAGCCGAGGGGCTCCCCCGTAGCGCGGGCATCCCGCCTGTGTTCCATCAACAACCGGATCCCGGGGCGATCACGTTCAATGTGGACCGGAACAAATCCCCCCAACCATAAGGACAACGGCCGTGCAAACCACTTCCCCTTGCGAAAATCCGGGACATTTCCGGCATGAACCACGCCGCCGAGCCCCTGCAGGATTATGCTCACGAGGGCACAGATATAAAACCGCTTGTTTTCAAACGCCACATGATTCCAGGAAATCGTTGGGCTCCTGCGCCCCACCCTTTTCTCCCGCAGCCGAAGTCCTGATTCAACTTCATGCCTCAAGCGATCGAATGTTCATCAGGATCTGGCGGCCCATCCGAAGTTTCGGTTGTCGTTCACGACGACAGGCGGGACGCTTGATCTACGGTGCATCGCGCAGCGACTGGTCCAGCACCGCCAGAATGAAATCCACGTCGGCCTCATGGATGCACATCGGTGGCTTGATGCGCAGGATGTTTCCGAAAAGGCCGCCTTTCCCGATGATCAGCCCGAGTTCCTTGCAGCGTTCAAATACCCGCGCACATTCTTCCGACGCCGGTTCCTTGGTTTTCCGGTCCTTAACCATCTCAACGCCAAGCATAAGGCCACGGCCACGCACGTCACCGATGAGGTCATGCCTGCACTCCAATTCCTGAAGGCCTTCACGAAGTTGCGCGCCCATCTCGAACGCGTTCCGCTGAATGCCCTCGTTCTCGATCACCTCCAGCACAGCCTTTCCCATCGCCATGGACACCGGATTTCCGCCAAACGTGTTGAAATGAATTCGCTGCGTGAGCGCATCGGCGATCTGTGGTGTGGTGACCACCGCGGCCAGCGGAGCGCCGTTTCCGATGCCCTTGGCCATGGTGACGATGTCTGGTGTCACCCCATTGGACTCAAACCCCCAGTAGTGCGTGCCCATGCGGCCGAAACCGGTTTGCACTTCGTCCGCAATGCAAACACCCCCGGCATCCCGCACCGCCCGATAGACGCGGTCGAGGTATCCATCGGGATACACCACCGCCCCCCCCACTCCCTGGATCGACTCGCAGATGAATCCGGCAACCCGCCCCGGTGTGGCATAGCGAATGTGTTCCACAACTTCCCGGGCGTATTTCGCGCCTGCACCGGGATCGTCGTACCCCCATGGCCCCCGGTACAGCTCCGCGTTGGCCACGTGATGGACCCCCAGGTTTTGCGGCACCGGAAACTTCCAGGTTCCATGGGCAGTGAGCCCCATGGTGGAATTGACGCCGCCGTGATACCCGTTGCGCAGCGCGATCATATCGTGATTTCCGGTATAGAGCCGCGCCATGAGCAGGGCTAGATCGTTCGCTTCGGATCCAGAATTCACGAAGTAACAGACTCCGAGGTCTCCCGGCATTTTCGCCGAAAGCAATTCCGCATACTCGGCAATGACAGGATGCAGGTAGATCGTGGTGGCATGCTGTAGCATCCGCGCCTGCTCCACCGCCTTTTCGGTCACGTACGGGTGGCAGTGGCCCACACTGACCGTAACGATGCCGGCGAACCCATCCAGATACCGTCGCCCGGTCTCATCATACAGGTACTGCATGCGACCTTCTACGATCATCACCGGCTTCTGGTAGTACAGGAACAGCGCCGGATTCAGATGCCGCTTCCGCAATCTCAGGACCCGCTCAGCCGTAGGGCCGGCGTAGGGCCGGGGTACGTGGTCGAACGGGGGAAGCTGCGGCGCATCCACTTTCCCGCCTGAAGTAACGGCCCGGGAACTCATGGTCTGTCTCCGGGTACGGTGGCCTTCATGACCACGCAATATACCATATAAACAATGGGAAAGCTGATGAACCAAGCGTGGTTGTACAAATTCGTCCACACCAAGGAGACGCCAAGGTCCTCGATCACCGCACCCAGAAAGCCGGGGGTGATCGCAGGAATCAGCGCAACAACATTCCATAGTCCCCAGTTTCGTTTTGACGAAGAAACCAGAGCCAGATCCTCGCCGAAAAGAGGGCTGCCCGCGACCTCAGGGAGTTGCGGCGCGAAGAAACCGGATCGTGGTTGGGAATTCATGAATGCTACAGCGCGGTCAAGGTGTCATGAATTTCCGGGTGCCGTCGTGAAAGATGGGTGCCATGATCTCCCTCCGGTGCCGGAGCGGCGTCGCCCATCGTTCGTTCCTATTGCTTCAGGTAATCTCGAATCGGGTAGGTGAGCTGATTGCTGCGAACATCGCGCGCAATGATCACGCCGTCCGGGTCGAGCAGGAAATTGGTCGCATCTCCCGTCACTCCGCAGGCGGAGAATATCTCCCTTGATCCCTCGGCCTGAGGCCAGGACACCCCCTGCCGGTTCAGGAAATCCATACGTGCGACCAGCCCCGGGTGGACACTCACCCCGATGATCTCGAATCCCGCGGCATGATGCCGGTCGTACATCCTCACCAAATGTGGAAGGTCGCGGTTCCATGCGGTCCAGTCCTTGATCCAAAAATCAACGAGCACCACCTTGCCCCGCAACGACGAGATCCTAATCTTCCGTCCGTCCACCGTGGTCACCGCAAGGTCCGGGAACTCTCTTCCTGGCGCAAATCGGGCCTCTCGGAGGGATTTCTTCATTGCGCTGACCGTCAGGGAGTTCTCTCCCTGCCCGTGCGGCCGCTCAACCTCCCAAGCCTCTCCATATTGCTCGGCCGGCGTGACGGAGTACTCCTTCGGATCATAGTACTTGCCGGCGCGGAACTCCTCAATGAGCCTCGTGATGGCTTCTTCCTCCCCCATCCGGGCGTACACCTCAGCCAGCCTCGCATAGATCTTCGGCATCCCTTTCGTCTCTTTCTGCGCGAGACGCTCCTTCATCTCCATCAGCACCTTAATGCCCTGCGGATGGTTGCTCAGCATATGGCTGTAGACGTTGGCCAGAATGCCTGTCACATCGATCATCTGCTCGAAATTTCCACGTTCCTCCGACGCCCGGACCAGCTCATGGATCTCCTCAATCACTCAGTTCCACTCGCGTGCCGGGCGATACCCCTGGCGCATCGACTGCAGCCGGCTCAGCAGTTGCCTCGTCTCGGAGGACTGTTCCGTCACTGTCGAGCCAAGCGCCCCGACGACCAACCCCAAGACGATCGCCACGATCAACACGGCGCGCCGGCAACATCGGTGCGCAGGAATTCCTGGAACTGAGAAAATCGTTAATTCCTTCATTTTTCGCACACTCCAATGGCGGTGGTTAACGGAGGAAATGGTACCACACCCGCCCAGAATACGGTACCAGAATCCTCGGATTCTTGAAGGAGAAGGGCCACATGGAACGTTGGAAAAGAAGCCGAACCCGCTTCGATGTTTGCCGTGCCCCGGTGGGTTGCGGGGGGTTCTACCCCGCCATCCCTTCCAGCGCCCGGATCAGCGCCTGAGTTCCTTTCCGGGCGTACCCCTCGTCCACCAGGGCGGTATACAACTCATGAGCGAGCGACAGCCCGGGCATCTGCAGCCCCATGCGCTTCGATTCTTCCAGAGCGATTCCCATGTCCTTCACGAAGTGCTCAACGAAAAACCCGGGTTCAAGGTCTCCCTTGAGAAACCGTGGCGCGAGATTCTGAAGGGCCCACGATCCTGCCGCGCCGGTGGTCACGCTCTGCAGGACGGTTTCCGGGTCTAGACCCGCGCGCTGGGCGTACAGCATGCCCTCACAGACCCCGACCATGGTTGAGGCGATAATGATCTGGTTCGACATCTTGGTGTGCTGTCCGCTGCCTGCCGGTCCCTGGTACACGATTGTCTTTCCCAGCTTCTCGAAAATCGGAAGGGCCCGGTCATACGCCTCTCGCGCCCCCCCCACCATAATCGACAACGCGGCATTGCGCGCGCCAACGTCTCCTCCGGACACCGGCGCATCGAGCGATTCGCATCCGCCTTTTTCCGCTTCCGCCGCGATCTTCTTAGCCAAGTCAGGGCTGCTCGTGGTAAAATCGATAATCAGCGCCCCGGACTTCGCCGCGCCGACCACTCCATCGCCGCCCAGCATCACGGATTCTACGTCCGACGGGTACCCGACCATCGCACAGACCACGTCCGCGGCCGGGGCGGCGTCCGCCGGACGTTCCACCCAGTTCGCCCCCCTCCCTAGCAGTTCCTCCGCCTTCCCCCGCGTCCGCGTGTAGATCTGCACGTCATGGCCGGCGTCGACCAGATGACCCGCCATCGATTCTCCCATCACGCCTGTTCCAATCCACAAAATGTTCATGCTGTTTCTCCCCGGATGTCGTTATCGTCCCCACGCCAACTCACGTTGTACTCGCTCTATGCTCGGGCGAACGGACAAAGTGGACCACAGACCCGCTGTCCTGTCCCGAAAAATTTCGACCGTGTGTATCGGACAGGATTCCCCGTCATCCCGTTGATGGCGACAACCGACCCGCTTCTCCCGGAGCGCGTGTCGGCCGGCACAAGCAAATTCAAGAGGTTCATCAACTACGGCTCCGGAAACCCCGTCAACCGTTCCTTCACCTTGATGGTGACCCGGCGCTGATTCCCGAGCTTCCACTACTCGACATCGGAGATTGCCTCCAGAAAGCGGTCCGCGACCCGCGCCCAGGTGTGCCTCTCGTTGAGTTTCTTTTTCCACGACAAGATCTGCGCGGGATCGGATTGCCACGCCTCGGAAAGGGCATTTCCAAACGAATCGTACTGGTCGTTTTCGAATGCGAACCCCGAGCCGTCCGTGACTTCGGCCACAGCAGGAATGTCGGAATAGACGGGACAGACTCCCGCGTCAATCGCCTCTACCGGCGGCATGCCAAACCCTTCGTAGTCGCTGGTGTAGATCTGCACGCGGGCCGCGTCACGCAGAGCGCGGTATTCCCCGTCCGGCACACGCTGTCGATGCTCCCAGCCCGGGTGATCCGGCATCCCGAAGCCGTCGGGAAGCGATCCGATCAACTGCACTGGAGGCTTGTGGCTTGATGCACGCCACCAACGCTCGAGAAACTCAACGGCCATGGTGGTCTTCTTGTGGGGCCATTTACTGACCAGAAGCAGAATATTTTTGCGCGCCCCGGGCAAACTCCCGGCCTCACCCGTGCTTTCAAAGCCGATCCCGACATGACGAACCAGGGGCGGGACAATCCCGTAGAATTCCGCCATGCGCCGCACTTCGTCGGCGGTGAACCGACTGTTGGTCACGATGACGGAAGCGTGTTTCAGAGCCGCCCGAAACCCCCTGCGGAAATAGACCTGCTCCCGGCGCGGAACATCGTTCGGATACCGGCGGTCATAGTGGTCGAACATCACATCGTGCACATAGGCGGCCACCCGGACCGGGGGCTTCGCCAGGAAGGACAGAAAACCCTTGGGCAGGACGAGCCACGGATGGGCCGCCTGGCGAGCGGCGCGATACACCCCCCACTGGTCCCACCGGATGCGCTTCAAGATCGAGCCGGCAACGCCGGCGGTCTGCACGGTGTTCACCCGTTCCCCAAAATCCGTATTTTCCCAGGACTCATTGGAAAGCAGCGTGATCCTCTCCGCCTTCGGATGACCCGACAATTCGCGTAAGAGCCCGGTGGATACGTTCAGGATTCCCAACGATTTGCTGGTCCGGAAGTCCTGGTCGGCCAGCGAATAGGTGAAGGAGAGCATGGCTTCGGATCCGATGACAAGCGCCGGGGCGTGATCAGTCGAGAACGCCGATGTCCCTCAGGTGCATCGTGGAGTCCGCAACATACTTTAATTGCCCTTCGCGATCCAGCTTCACGCCCTCGGTACCCTCGAGCTCCATGGTGAAGGGACCTGGGACATTCCGCTCGCGCATGATCTGGAACACGGCCGGGTAATCCACCACGCCCTGACCAAGTGCGGGGAAATCCCAGGTCTTGAACTTTCCACTCGTGTCCTTGAGATGAAGTGACGCGACGAATTCCACACTCTGCCGCAGTTCATCCACCGCCGTGGTGTTCTCGTTGTAGTAGTAGATGTTCGCGGTGTCGAAATTGATCCGAATGTTCGGATGATCCACGGACCGCATCGTCTCCAGCGAGTTCCGCGCATTCTCAACCAGGTCCGGGTGGGTCTCCATGGCTACCACGACGTCGCGATCAGCGGCCGCTTCCCCGATCTGCCGCAACCGCTGCCACACCGTCCCGCGGTCCATCGTTCCCGCATGCACACTCGTGAAGCAAATCCGGGTTCCCAGTTCAGGGAAAAGGTCGAACTGGGGTTTGAGGGTTTCCACGATGTCATCGTGCTTGATGTCACACACGCAATGAAGGGAGGAAGCTGCCAGGCCGTGGTCGGACAGCTTCGTCTTCAGGTCGGACAGGTCCGGTGGCTCCGGGCACATGAGCTCCACGTTCCGGATCCCGATGGAAGGAAGATGCGTCCACGCATCCTCGACGAACTCCCCGTACGATCCGATCCTGCATGCAATCAGCGGCCTGTAGTCATCCACAACGCAACCTCCATAACGTAACCCCAAATCGACCTGAACCCATGGACCCTGTCACCGCCATGGGACTCCCGCGCCTACCAACGGACCTTGCAGCTGCCGCCGCCGGGCGCGAGACGCAAGGCGGCCTCGCCGATGGCCACGGCCTTGATCGCCTCCTCGCCGGGCGTTCTGCATTCTGTCTCACCCCGGATGCACTTGAGAAAGTGGCGCGTCTGGTTGTCCATCATGGTCGCGCCATCCCCGTCATACGGAACGAGCTTCGATTCACCCTTCTTGTTCGTGATGCAATGGTGAGCGACCTTGCGCTTCCGCGGAGGCGGGGTCAGCGGGCCAGGTCCGAATTCCAGAAACGCTTTGGGCCCGACAACATCGCCCATGCCCAGGCCGCGGGCGGCCCAGGACCAGCAAGCCATGAGCTGATCACCCTCCGCATAGCGGACGACCACCGTCGCCGTATCCACCGCAGAGACCTCCTTGTCCAGTTTGATTCCACTGCTCAGAACACTCACGGGATCGCCGAACAGGTAGTTGGCAAAGTCGTAGTTATGGACGCACGCGTCGAGCAACGGTCCACCCCCCAGCTTGTCGTCCATAAACC
>CAZTAB010000301.1:0-3813 GCA_964611475.1 uncultured Verrucomicrobiota bacterium
CTGCTGCGCGGAGCCCTTTTCCCTGAGTTTCATCTGCCCCCTCAGGTCGCCATCCCATCCGTACCCCCGACCGGCTTGAAACTCGCTGCCGTCATCCACCTGGAACCCCTCGGGAAGCCCACGCCCCAACGCGTCCCCGGAGGGGCCGAAAGCAATTCTGCGCACGGCATTACTGGTGCCGGCCCCGAAGATTTCGATGAAGTTAACCGGCGTGTGATCGAAGGAATTCCGTAGAAATTCGCGCCGGTCGTTGCGGGCCCGATCGAGTTCCGCCTGGTTCTGGCTCTGCTTGCTTTCGATCTGTTTCTCCACCGCCTCAATGCGCTTCTCGATTCCCCGCCTCACGGGTTCGGCGTCACTGGACTCCTCCCCCTCGACCCGCCCGAGCTTCCACCGAACCTCCTGCTCGGCCAGCTCCAGGCGAGCCACTTCGATGTGATCGATCCGGTTCGACTCCCGCTCCCACTCCAACCGGCTCAATTCGGTCCGCTGTTCCGATTTACCGAGCTCGATCCGGGCGGTGGTCAGCTCATCGGCCGCGATCTGGCCGAGGTGTGCCAGGGTCTCCTTTTTCGTCACCTCCCGCCGGAGGTTCCCGGTCGCGGCCTGGCTCTCCTGATACTGTGCATTGCGCAGGGCCACAGCGGCGGCGTCGACGGCACGCTCCTTTCGCAGGCTCGCCTCGACGACCGCCAGGTCCGCTTCAAGCGAGGTCCGCTCCTCCTTCAAGGCCTCCAACTCGGTGCGCAACCTGTGGTTGTCGAAGCTCATCCGAGCCTCCGAGCGCCGCTCATCGAATTCCGCGAGAGCCAGCCTCGCCTGCAGCTTCGAGGTATCGAACCTGATGATGGGATCGCCCTTCGAGACTTTCATCCCGTAGGGACACATCCAGGTAATGACCATGTCCTTGCACGGGGCTTCCAGGGACTGGACATCACCTCGATCGATTTGCACGACGCCTTCGAAGGAGAAAGAAATCGTTTCCGCGTGTATGGGCATGGAGAGAAGGAACGCGGCGATGATGAATGACAAGGCCCGAATGACGGGAGAACCGCCGCTCCGGCATTCGTCATTGATCGTTTGAGCTTTCTTCGTCATGGCCTACAGTTCCATCCACGCAGTCACGCCCGGCTTGACCCGCCCGGCCTGTTTTTCCGTGAGCTCCAGGTCGATCAGCGCGGTGAAGACGCGGGGCAGAATACCGACCGAGCCACTGAGCAGATATTCGTCGTTGGCAACTTTGCTGTCATGAAAATGGCGGGAAATTCCGGTCACCATACCACGGACCGTCTCGGACCCCAGCGCCGGCGCATGGATCTCCACTTCCTGCCCTTCCCTGACCCGGCCATGAAACCGCGCGGGCACTTCAATCCGCATGCGGCGGTCGGCATCCAGCGGCATGAAAAACGGAGCCGTGGTCCTCAGCCGTCTTCCGACCTTCAGCGGTTGCTGCCGGGACGAGTTCCTATAGTTGTCGAAATGATAGTAGACTTGGCCCTTGTGCGGGGCCTTCACGGTGAGCCGTTCCACCTGTCTTCGCATATGCATCGCGTCCTCCCTCTGCGCCTGGTACCTGTCCTCGGCCTGTGCGCCATCCAGCCCGGACTGCTTCCGCCAGACGCTGTACTCGCCTCGAAGCGCCGCGGCTTTCTCTTCGACCTCGAGGCATTCCGCCTGCCGGGCCCACACCATCGTCCAGTCGCGCCGGCGCAACGCCGAAACCGCCTCCAACTCCGCCTTGCCGAGCTTCAGGCGTACCTTCTCCGCCCTGAGCCGGGCATCCCGAACCGCCTGGGCCGACACCGTACCCAGCTCCGCCGACGCTTCAGCCTCGACCAAACGCCGCTCGGCCGCACGCAAGGCGATGGCCACCTTCTCCCGGTTCGCATCGGCTTCGACCTCCCCGGAAAAGCCGGCGTATCGTTCGACCAGGTACCTCAGGCGTGCGTCGTCCACCTTCAGCCTCTGCTTCTGCCAGAGGGCATATGCCCCGGACACCTTCGTCTCCGCCTCCAGCCGGCTGACGTCCCGCTGGGTCTCGGCCTTCCGCTCAAGGAACTCCGCGTCCCGCA
The DNA here is from genome assembly GCA_964611475.1 of uncultured Verrucomicrobiota bacterium. Lineage (GTDB taxonomy): Bacteria > Verrucomicrobiota > Kiritimatiellia > SLOV01 > SLOV01 > CAUZEO01. Next base: position 2,073 of record CAZTAB010000301.1, read on the forward strand.
ACCGGTCCTCCTTCCCCATGCGACGGGTCAACTCCAGGCGCGCGATGACTTCGCCCTGTTCCACTTCCGTTCCTTCCGGAACCATCTCCAGGATCTCGGATCGCCAGGGAACCCGCAGGTCGATCGATTCGCGCGCCTCGATGACACCGGTCAGCCGCACCGGCCGCTCGGGGCGGCGCCGTGGCATGGAACGAACCTTCTCTCCTGCCTTGAGCCCGTCGGTCACGATAAACCGGTGGCCGACGGCGTGACCGATGAGCGGCCGCGTCGAACCATCGGCCATGGTGACGGCAGGGTCACGCAGGTCGCTGACCGTCCACAACGGAATGGCGACCGCGCCTGGCGGCACCGCGGCGCGGATCACGCAATCGACCTGCAATCCCTCAAGCAGGCCCGGCGCGGGCGCGTCAAGGCCAACGGTGCAGCGGTAGGCCTGGCCGTTGAGGGTGTTGTAGGGCCGGGCGGCGATCGACATGATCCGGCCGCTCAATCGCCGGTACCCGAGTTGCGGGACATCGACAAACACCCGCCCGGTCTCGGGACGGGCGGGATTGGCCACGTCGACCACGTTTCGCCACCGGGCCGGAAGGTTGAACTCGAATCCCATGTCCTCCTCGCTCAGGACAAAGATCGCCGAAGCGCGGTTGAGCCAGTCGCCCGTGTTGAGTCCCCCCTCGCGGTGGCGGACAATCCCTCCCGAGCGGGCCTGCAACGAACCATTCTCCGCCAACTCGCGAAGCCGATCCCGGCGCACCCGGTGGTACGACCAGCTCCACTCAGCGAGCGCCGCGTTGAGATCCGCCCGGCGGCGGCGGGCCGCCATCTCTCCGGATACGCCCTGCTCCAGGCCGTCTGATCCGAGATCGATCTCGACCGCGTCCCGCTCTAGCTCGAGCAACCGGCGGGTGGTCGAGCCCGTGACGCTCAAGGTGTAGTCGAGCTCATCCTGTGGAATGCGAAGCGCCTCAACGGCCTTGTCATACACGTCCCGCGCATCAAGCAGCTCGCGATACACGTTCACGCCCTGCCGATCAAGCGCCTCGAGACGATCCAGGCGACGTTTCGCCTGCTCCACCTCGAGTTCGGCCAGGTCCACCTGGGTGCGGAGAATGGCGATTTCCGCCTCGTCCTTCCTGCGGGTGGCCTCGATCTCCGCGGCCAGCACCTTCCGGGTGTTGTCGAGGCGGAAGCGCTCCTCCTCAAGCTGCGCGATCTCATGGGACGACTTCGCCTCGACCAGACCCAGCTTCGCTTTCAGGTGACGAACGCTTAGATCCTTCTCCAGCACCCTGCGTTCGAGCACGCCGCGGTTCAACGTGACCAGTTCGTCGCCCGGCAACACGCGCGCACCTTCCACCTCCGCCACGTCCATGGGAACCCACCCGACCTCCACGCGGTAGCCCTCCGGCTCTGCGTTTGCCGCCAGACCGCCCAGCTTCAACTCGGCAAATCCTTCCTCCAGCGCCACCACGGTGTGCAGGGAAACATGCGCGGCATCGCGGGAGCCGCAACCGCAGGAAAAACCTGCCAGCGCCAGAATGATGGCCCGCGTTCTCACGGGACGTCCGGGATCACGGGCGGGACCCGGTCCTCGGTGGACGACGGCACGATGGCCCAGTACCGCGCCTCCTCAACAATCCGCTTGATTCGGGCGTCGAGGAGAGCCACTTCCGCGTCATCGGCCGCCTGCTTTGCCCGGGTCGCCGCGGGCACGTCGGGAACCGAGGCCCGCGGGGTGCTG